>DSBT01000398.1 GCA_011045915.1 Mesotoga infera | reverse complement strand
GTAAGAAACAACCACGATTGCCAGAGGGCATATATTCTTCTTTCAGGTTTGCTTATGAAGGCCGATCACTCGGCATCGGCACATCTTCCCACTGAGTTTGAGCCATTTGCAAATACGAAAGATTCTGTCCTCAAGTATCTCTCAGAAAAAGAGATAGATGTATCTTCCCTCTGGCAGCTGGAGGTCCTCGATTCAGTCCTGGGAAAAAACGTGATACTGATTGCCTCAACCGGTATGGGGAAAACCGAACTAGCTTTACTTTGGAACGAAAATGAGAAACTTTTCTACACGTTGCCTTTAAGAACTTCGGTGAACGCAATGTTCAGCAGAATGGTTTCGGTTTTTGGTGATGATGGCCGGATAGGCTTGCTTCACAGCACTGCATCTGCGTATCTTCTTAAAGAGATAGAAGAAAGGGAAAAGCAAGACGCTGAAATAGTCGGCCTTATGGACAGAGCAAGGCAGCTTTCCTTACCGCTAAGTGTTTCGACAGCTGATCAGTTATTCACCTCGACATTCAAGTTTCCCGGTTACGAAAAGGTCTATGCCACTCTCTCTTACTCGAACATAGTAATAGACGAATTACAGGCATACAATCCTGAAATAGCGGCAGCAATTCTCTGGGGTCTGAAAGAAGTGACAGAGCTTGGGTCAAGGTTCTGCCTAATGACGGCCACACTGCCAGGGTTTTATCTGGATTTTGCGAAAAAGAACTTTCCAAATGTAGTAATCGAAAGGCGTTTTCTTCAGGTAGCAAAACATCGTATAGAAATAGTCAGGGAGAACATCGTTGAATCCTGTGATTCGATTATCGATTCATGGAGGGAAAAGGGAAGAGTACTGGTCGTAGTGAACACTGTTAAGCAGGCTCAGAAACTCTATGAAGAGCTTAAAAAGAGACTCAACGATGAGTCGGAGGATAATCTGATGCTCCTTCATTCGGGATTCATCCTTCGGGATAGGTCGTTCAAAGAAGATAGACTACTACATGATGACAATCCATTCAAGGGAATTGTGGTCAGCACCCAAGTCGTAGAAGCATCTCTTGACATTGACTTCCCAGTCCTGTTCACTGAAATTGCTCCTGCTGACAGCCTCGTACAGAGAATGGGTAGGGTTGAGAGACGGATAAGAGAGGGGAAACTGAATCTCGAAAAACCAAACGTGCATATATTCTGGAGTGACGAGACTTCCGGCGTTGGGTCTGTATATGAGAGAAACCTTGTCTCAGGAACGGGAGAGCTCCTGGAGAAGTATTCAGGCAGACTACTTTCAGAAGAGGACAAACAGGACATAGTGAACACTCTTTACTATAGCGAAAACGCGAAGAAAGTTAAGGAGAAGTTCGAGAAGGCAATAGAAATGCTTAAGTTGGGTATTCTAAAAGCCAAGAACCGCGATGACGCTCAGAAACTCTTCAGGGACATATCATCTATTGAGTGCATTCCTTTCACGATATATGAAAAAGAAGAAGATGTTATATCGAAGCTTGTGGAGAAAGTGGAATCCTCTAAAGAAAGGATTTCTCGCCTGCGCGCAGCAACCGAACTACAGGGATATACGCTATCCGTGAAGAGATCCAGAATTCCAGACTCAAAGATAGTGAAACTAATCGGAAGTATAGCCGTGATAAACATACCCTATGACGCTTCTATTGGAATCCAGTACGAAAAGGAAGAATCTCCCTTTGTTTGATACGGAGCTCCCTTCATATGGTGGTTTGCAGGTCTCATATTACACCGTATGCAAAAGAAAACTCTGGCTGTTCAGCCACGGAATTTCAATGGAGAGCGAAAACGAAAACGTGAAGCTTGGAAAGTTGCTGCATGAAGATTCCTATGAGCGAAAGGCGAAGGACATTCTAATCGACAACAAAATCAGAGTGGATTTCATTGATGGTGGCTCGATTCACGAAGTGAAAAAGTCATCCCGCCTTGAGGAAGCAAGTGAGAATCAGATTCTTTATTATCTGTATTATCTTTCACTAAAAGGCATTTTTGTAGACGGCGAGCTGCACTATCCAAAAGAAAACAGAGTGAAGAAAGTAACTCTCAATGAGACTGCCAGAGAGAAGATAGAGTTTATCATCTCTCACATTGACGAAATACTGCAAATGCCTTCTCCTCCTTCTCTTGACTCTGAATCGAAGCCCTACTGTAAGAAATGCGCCTACTATGACTTCTGCTATGGTTAGGAGGCCCCAAATTGAGGACTTACTACGTGATGAACAACGGAACGCTTCTGCGAGAGGGCAATACCCTCTATGTGAAGACCGATGAAAGGAAGAAAGCTATTCCCATACAAGATATCCACGATTTGTATGTAATGGGAGAGGTCACTCTCAATTCCAAGGTGATAAACTTCCTGGCGCAGAACGGGAAAGTCGTTCACTTCTTCAATTACTACGGCTTCTACTCAAGTTCTCTCTATCCGAGAGAAACACTTGTTTCTGGACATGTGAAGGTCAGACAGGCCGAACATTATCTGAACAGAAGAAAGAGGCTGAAACTGGCGCAGTTGTTTGTAGATGGTGCAGCGACAAACATTCGGCGGACACTCCTGTACTACCAGTCAAGGGGAAGAGACCTCGGCAATGCAATTGAATCAATTGAGAAAGAAAGCGCATCGATCTATGAATCCGGTGCAGTGGACCAGTTGATGGGTATAGAAGGAAGAATTAGAAGCACTTACTATTCGTGCTGGAACGATATACTGAAAGAGGCTCCTTCTTTCGATAAGAGGAAGAAGAGACCGCCGGACAATGAAGTCAATGCCCTCATTTCTTTTGGAAACTCCCTCATGTACACCGCAACTCTGAGCGAAATATACTACACACAGCTCGATCCAACAATCAGTTTTCTTCACGAACCGGGAACAAGGAGATTCTCACTTTCACTTGATATCTCAGAGATATTCAAACCTCTAGTAATTGACAGGATGATATTCAAACTCTGGAACAATGGAGAAATCGACACCTCTGACTTCACTAAGAAAGAAGGAATATGTCTGCTCAGTGATAAGGGCAGGATGACGATGCTGCAGGATTACGATGAAAGAATGAAGACAACGATGAAACACAGGAAATCAGGTAAACACCTAACATACAGGCAACTGATTCGCGCTGAGTGCTACAGACTGATAAAGCACATAATAGGCGATGAGAATTACGAACCATTCAAGGCCTGGTGGTAGTTTTGTATGTTCTTGTGGTTTACGATGTTGCGGTAAAGAGAATAGACAAGATTAGAAAGCTTCTTAAAAGGCAGTTGAACTGGGTTCAAAATTCTGTCTTCGAAGGAGAATTGACTGCTGCCGGATTTGAAGCAATGAAGAAAGCTATTAGGAGGGTAATAAAAAAGGACGAAGACAGTGTATTGATATACAAGATAAAAGATGAGAAATGGGTTAACAAGACCGTTATTGGTCTTGAAAAGGCAGATACGAAAAACTTCTTATGAAAGAACTCTCGTCGGGCTGGGATTCTTCCGTCACTCCCTCGCTCGAAAGTGACTTATAGTCCTCACCAACTGTCTATTCTTCTTTATTTGAAACGCTTTCAGAATGTCGTCGGGTCCCAAGGAGATTCGCACCATAACAGCTCGACGATACAGACAGCCACTTTCTTTTGAGAGAATCGACTGCAGTCGGCTATAATTGGATGTAATAAGCCCTATATTCGGGGGTTCCCATATATCCTTGAAGGTATCTAAATTCGGATCCAAAGAACTTTCCGTTTGAGCAATTGCAGTTCCCATATATCCTTGAAGGTATCTAAATATAAACGATGTGGTTTTGTCTAGGAACGACAAATCTGTTCCCATATATCCTTGAAGGTATCTAAATATAAATAGGG
>DSBT01000397.1 GCA_011045915.1 Mesotoga infera | reverse complement strand
TTCAATACCCCCGAAGGTCTCAGGGCTCTCAAGTTCTACACTGACCTCGCCCTCACTTATGGCGTCAGCCCCAATGCAGTTACCTACAATGAAGACGACTACAGAAATATGATGGCTCAGAACAGAGTTGCAATGGCTGTTGGCGGCCCATGGTCCTTCCCGCTGATCGAGACGGCAAACCCTGCGATAGTTGACAACTATACCGTCTCTCTTCACCCATACGGAGCAACACCCGCAAGCGTTCTAGGCGGATGGGCACTTGTCATTCCATCGGCAAGCAAGAATAAGGAAAACGCGTGGGAACTTGCGAAATTCCTTACTAGCTTCGATACCTGGATGACATGGATTGAAGCGAAGGGCGGTCCAATGCCTTCCAGACAAGATGTATGTTTTGCCGCACCGGTACTTCAGGATCAAAAGTGGAAAGTCATTTTCGAGACATTCCCGCACGCAGTATCTAGACCCCCGATCCCTCAGTATCCACAGGTCTCCGAGCAGATTCAGATAATGATCCAGGACGTACTCCTTGGAAAAGCAACACCTGAAAATGCAATTAATACAGCTGAAGCAAACGTCAATGCAATACTTGGCAAGTGATAAACTTTCCATGGGGCGAGCCCTTGCTCGCCCCTTTCATAATGCCTGAATGAAAGGGTTGAAATCGAATGAGTAGACTCGCAAGAGAAGAGAAGACAGCGTTTAAAATGATACTGCCTTATCTTTTGATCATAGTATTGCTCTTCATCTTTCTTATAGGCTCAAACATCTATAACAGTTTCACAACTGAAGAGGGTAAGTTCACACTTCAGAACTACTATAGAGTCTTCACCGATCCGGTAGTTGGCAGAGCCATGGCAAACACGGTAGTTTGGGTAGTTGGAAGCATTCTTGGACAGCTTCTCCTGGGACTCCTGGTTGCCCTGCTTCTAAATGAATCGACGAGAGGACAGATTATCTTCAGAAGTATCATCCTTATTCTCCCGTGGGCCACACTGGATATTGTGGCAGGAGTAATGTGGAAGTGGATGTATAACGACATGTATGGAGTACTTAACGATGTCCTTGTCAAATTGCACATAATAAACGATTACATACCCTGGCTGGGTTCTGAGAACATGGCGATGATGTCGGTAATCATCGCAAATGTCTGGAAGGGCTTCTGCCTTTCTGGAATGTTCTTCCTGGCAGGTCTTCAAACGATTTCACCTGATCTTTACGAGGCGGCCGAGATCGACGGAGCCAATTCCCTCAAAAGGTTCTGGAGAATCACTATCCCACAACTGAAACCGGTAATAATGACAACTCTTATGCTGACAATAATATGGACGATCAACTACTTCCCCCTTATATACATTATGACAGGAGGCGGCCCAGGTTACGGCACCGAGACTGTTGTGACCTATATATACAAACTCGGATTCAGGTTCCTTGAATTCAACAAGGCCGCCGCACTTTCAAATATCCTGTTCATTGCAATATTTGCTATCGCATTCGTCTTCCTGAGAAACATTACAAAGGAGGAAGCGAGATGAAGAGAAGTAAAAAGAAGAAAGTCAAGAAGGGCATCACATATTCGCTCCTTATATTTCTGTCGGTGGTAATAGCTTTTCCCTTTGTCTGGCTAATCCTTACCGCGATAAAGACCTATCCAGACATCTATGCCTATCCAATTAAGTACTTCATTTTCGAACCAACAAGAGAGCACTTCGACAAGATTGCCGACATGAATTTTTGGTCTTACTTCAAGAACAGCGTTATCGTTGGAACGGGAACGATGTTCTTCTCTATATTGATCGGCCTGTTTCCAGCATATGCGTTTGCGAGATATGAATTCAGGTATAAGAGACCGTTACTGGCGGGAGTAATGGTCTTCCAGATGCTTCCGCTTGTCGTGTTTCTATTGCCGATATTCAAGACACTCAACAACTTCGGCATTTTGAACACATACACCGGCCTAATACTGTCATATTTGCCGTTTACGACTCCAATTTCGATTATGTTCATGAGAACTTTCTTCCTATCGATACCGAAATCTCTCGAAGAAGCCGCGAAAATCGACGGCTGCACTTTCGGTCAAGCATTCAGAAAGATCATATTGCCGATTACCCTCCCGGGAATAGCGGCAGTTGGAGTCTACGCCTTCTTGTTCTCCTGGAGTGAACTGATGTACTCCATGTCGATACTCACAACAAAATCAAAGCAGACTATTCCAACGTTTCTTCAGCTTTTTGTGGGCCAGTACCAGACTAGATGGGGCCCACTGTTCGCAGGATCGATACTTGCAACGATTCCACCACTTATAATATTCATGATCCTGCAGAAGTTCTTTATCACTGGACTGGTTAGTGGGTCTGTTAAGGAGTAATGGATGATTAGTGACGAATTGCTTTTCGAGGTTGCGACCGACTATTATGTGAAGCGGATGCTTCAGAAGGATATTGCTAATAAGTACGGCGTTTCGAGAGTACAGATTAGCAAATACCTAAAGATGGCCCAAGAAAGAGGAATTGTACATATTGAAGTTGAGCAACCTTCAGTGAAGACATCCGTTAGACAGGAATACGAGGACTTTTTCAGTGAGAAATACGGTCTGAAGAAGATGTTCATTGCAAGAGGAGCAAGAAATGAAAAGACGATTCTAAAAGCTCTTTCTAGAGAAGTCAGCAAGTATCTCAAAACACTGCCCGAAAAGCCTCTCAATATTGGCCTTGGCTGGGGCAACACAATCTTCACCGTTGCGGAATCTATTGAGAAGCTAGAAAGACCCGACTGGCACCTAATTCCTTTGTCGGGCGGCACGGCAAGGCTGGCCGACAAGAGGTTCAACATCAACCATATTGTGCAGAATTTCGCCACAAGGCTATCTGCCAGGGCGGTTCCAATGTATCTGCCCTTCATATTTGAGAATGCCCATCAGCTGGAAAACACGAAGGAATCCCTGGAGTATATGAACATACAGAGACTATGGGACTCCCTGGATATTATCATCTGCAGCGTGGGTTACTCTATAGCAAGATCTCCTATGTTCAGGGAGAACTTGCTAGACGTGAGCTATGCTGACGAACTCGAAAGGTGCAGTGTCGTAGGTGACGTTCTGACTCATTACTACGACATAAACGGGAAGAGGTTTGAGAAGGAGATCCTGAACAACTGTATCAATCTGAGTTTCGATCAATACCTTAATGCCGGAGAGAGAGTCATTGTCGCTGCTGGTCACCACAAAGTAGATGGTCTTGTCGGCCTTCTGCGCGGCGGATTTGCGGACGTCCTAATAACAGACGAATTCACGGCTAAGTTTGTCAAAGAGTACATTGTATATGATGAAGGAGGAGAATAACATCAACACATGCATTCTTAATCTCAATCCATGCTACGATCACTGGGTTATTCTCAAGAATCCTACGAAGATTCCAAACGTTGTGCGAGGAGATGAAGTAGTGACGCTCGTAGACGGAAAAGGTCTCAATATAGCACGAGTACTCTCCAGAGTTCTGGGACATAACGAGTACTTCTGTATAAACATCCTGGGAGGCCAGGTCGGTACCATAATCGAGAATGAGTGCAACCGCTTGGGGATACTGACTAAGAACTACTGGATCGAAGATTCGAACAGAATAAATACGGCCCTCGTCTATGAGTACGAGAACAAAATGCTCATGATTAACGAGCCCGGACCGATGATGAAGCCTCACGAAATTGACGGGTTCATGGAATTTTTCAAGAGCTATGCAGAACCGGATATAAGCCTGGTTATCTCGGGCAGTGCGCCCAGAGGATTTGAGAACGGCTCTTTACTGCGTCTTGTCGAGATAGCAAGAGGGGCAGGCTGCAGCCTGAACATAGACATCGCGGGTTCGTGGCTTACAAAGATAGTAACTGCATCCCCGGAACTCCTGAAGATAAACGCGGATGAACTGAAGGTAGCCTTTGGAATCGAAAAGGACGATCTCAAGTCAATGGAGAGCTTCAGAAGAGAGAATTCAATAAAAGACCTCATAATAACGAATGGCAAGAATGGAAGTATCTGGCTTTCCGAAAATGAAAGGCTTCAGGCAAGATCAACAAAGCTCTTCTCCGATTTCTCTGTGGGATCCGGCGACTCATTCTTTGCAGGACTTTTATATGGCCGGGAAATGCATATGTCAAACAGGGAAGCTCTGAAGATGGCAACGGCGTGCGGTGCAGCAAACACACTGCACTATGGAGCGGCAATATTTGAGTATTCTGATCTGGAGAAGGTTATCAGCGATGTGGCTGTGTCGGAAGTGAAAATATGAAGGTCTTCCTCGGGATAGATATCGGGACAACGAACATCAAGTGTCTCATTCTGGGGTCAAACGGAAGAATTCTCGATGTTCTCCATTCATCTACGCCCAAGAACCGCAAGAAGAATATCGAACTCCTCGATCTTGAGGCCGCAAGATCGTACATCAAAAAGACAATCGCTGAAATCAGTGAGGTCCACACACTTGCCGCCGTAGCCTTCTCAAGCTTTGGCGAGACTGTTGTCCCCGTCAGGGAGGGAGAAGTCCTGTCGGAACCGATCATGTGGTATGACAGGGCCACCTATTCACTTTGGGAGAGTCACAAGCAGTCTATTGACACACTTGCTCCCTACATGATTACAGGTGTTGACAACAGCTACACCTTTTCCATTTACAAGATTCTCTTTCAAAGAGAGTCTTCTAGGCTGGAAGCAGTAGAACACTGGCTTCCCATCTCTTCATATCTCCCCTACTCAATGGGAGCCAAAGCTAGTTGGGACATGAGCCAGGCCTGTAGATCATTTATGGTAGACATTCACTCACGCAGATGGAATTCTCAGCTAGTAGAATATATAGGTGAAACGGAAGACAGTTTGGGTAAACTGGCATACACTGGTGAACAGATAGGTCAGACCGAAGAAGGTATCCCTCTAGTGAGCGCAGGCCACGATCATATCACCGGTCTTTACGCAGCGCAAGCCTTTGCTAAAGGAAGGGAGTTTCTCTTCGATTCTATGGGTTCTGCCTCAGTAATCGCAGCGGTTATCTCCGGGAATACTGATACCCTTAGTTTCGATGGACCCTTCATGCCCGGAGGAACTGTGGGTATAGCGTATAAGGACTTTCAGTACTACATCGAAAGCAACGTGAGGCATTACGGAAAGCTTCTACAGTCTTTGATGAACCTCACCGGATTTGAAGCCACAAAGGAAAACTACGAAAGGCTGAACACGAAAATAGAGAAACACGATCAATGGAACTCGAAGCCTCTATTCCTTGTGAACGGCGATCTTGTTACAGGCGAAGGCCTGCAAGGAATAACACTTCTCGAGATGCCGGTTTCCCTCAAACGGGAGCAGTTGATACAGTCGGCCTACATATACCTCGCTTCTATAAGCAAGAGAATCGTTGACAATATCGAAAGAATAACTGAGGAAGCACTCCCGATAATCAGTGGCGGAGGGGGGAGTTTGAACAAGCTGCTAGTGAAATACAAGGCTTCACTACTGCGAAGGGAAATCTGGGTTCTGCCTACGAGCGAACTAACCGCACTCGGTGGAGCCTTTGCCGCGGCCCATGGGGTCGGGGACGATGAAGCGATTGAACGCTGCGTTGACAACTATCAGCCGAGCGACACTTTGCCCGATGAAAGAATAGCAGATACATTGAATGAAATCTTTGAGAAGAACTCATATGAGTATTCTCTGATAGAGAAGAATAGAATGATAGACATTCAGGAGGGATAACATGCCTTTAGTAACGCTTACAGATGTTTTGATAGACGCACAAGAAAAGAAATACGCGATCCCGGGATTCAACTTCCATCTTTATGAGGACCTTGTAGCAATCGTTGAAGCAGCACAAGAGGCAAGATCGCCAGTAATACTCATGGCCGCAGGTACCTGTATAAAGCATTGGGGACCGACGTTGGCCGCAGCGCTTATCAAAGATGTTGCATCAAGGGTCGATATACCCGTCGTTGCTCACCTTGATCACGCGAGCAGTCTTGAGCTCATATTCAGATCTATCCATGCTGGATTCACATCAGTGATGTACGATGGCTCGATGCTACCCGTTGAAGAAAATATTGCCAACAGCAGAATTGTGGTCAAAGTCGCTAGAACATTTGGCGTTTCAGTTGAAGCAGAGTTGGGACGAGTCGCCAAGGGTGAAGAAGGGGAATCGGCCATCGAAATCCTGACCGATCCTTCAGATGTAGTCATGTTCTGCGAACAAACAGACGTTGATGCTCTTGCTGTCGCTGTAGGCACTGTTCATGGCATGCAGAAACAGGAAGCCAATATCCATCTCGATCTAGTGGACGCGATCTCCAAAGTATCGCCCGTTCCGTTAGTGCTTCACGGTTCAAGCGGCGCGTCCAATGAAGATCTTCGATACATAGCCACAACCGCCTTCTCTAAGATCAACATAGGAACAAGACTAAAGACCGTCTTCACCGAAGGCATAAGAGAGATTCTAAAGAACAACGAAGAACTAAAAGATCAGCTCGCTTTGCTGAAGATGGCCGCACCAAAAGTCAAGGATACAGTAAAAGAGAAAATTGAACTCCTCGGAAGCGGTAATAGAGTCTAGTTATCAAAGTGGAAATCTTCGTCTGAATCTAGGATGAAAGACTTGAAAGCGTTCCGGACTTCTAATACCTGATTCAGTCCGATATCGAGCAGCACAATGAGATCAGGGTCTTTAAACCAACGGCATCTTTGTTACGGAATTAAGGGATAGAGACGGGGTCGGGGGTTGGAAAGAACGGAATAAGACGCAAGGCGCCGGCAGGAAGTGAGGCTCGCTGGCGCGAGGAAGTATTGCCCGGAGAAACGTCCGGGAAAGTGATGCGCCGAAAAGCATCGGCGTAAGTGATGCCACCTTCGGTGGGACGGCAATGCTGGCGAAGATCTCACCAGGACGCAGTGCCCGCTTCGCGGGGAAAGAGCCAATTTTGCTTAGGAGAAAACTCTGTGCGTTGTGAAAAGCAGTTCCAAGATGCAAGTTGTGAGTTGTAAGAAGAAGAAGAAGAAACGGAGAAGAAAGCACATTGAAGCAATCTGATCAGAACCAATTCATCTCGTCATCCTGAAGCGCTCCTGTTCAGGATCTGGGCTTATGAGAAACCGTGGTTAGGGGTAGCGGGTTGGAAAGAGCAAGTAAAAATGGTCCACCGTTGACGGTCCGCCGTCCTCGGAGAAGATCTCTAATGAAACTTCCCCCTCGTGATCCCTTAAAAAACGCATCTTCTCCTTCCTTTCTGTATTTCACAGTCCAATTGTTCAATGTCTTGGAGCTTATTCCATTCTCTTGTGCAATCTCTTCAAGTGTCTTGTCTGTCTCTAAGAACTCCTTGCTAATCTGAGTTTGAACTCAGGATCATATTGCTTCCCTCTCGGATGCTTCATCCATATTCACCCCTTCTTAGTCTACTATTCCTCAATTGCTTGTCCAATTCCCCTGGGGGGTGAATACGAG
>DSBT01000396.1 GCA_011045915.1 Mesotoga infera | reverse complement strand
GAAATCATTGAAAACGTGAAATTATCCATCAGTTTACCCCCAGAAAAGAAGCTACTTCATCTCTCACATAATCGATATACTGGTCTTCCTTTTCTGAAAGGTCCCAGGCATGCCATAATTCCTTCCATTCACCGGGCCTCCCGTCTAAGTATTGCTGAATAACAAGAGTGTTATACATGATAGTGTAATCTTCTAGGTAATGGTAATTCTCCGGAAGGTCGATATTTACTGCTTCCCACCTCAAGGTCCCCGCTCCATACTGTGAAGAGAAGTGTGTCTCGACTGCTTTCTTCGCGTTTGCCTCCATGTCCAGGCATGCCTTGCAACGGATGGTGCCGTGAAAGTAGTAAAGAACAGAATAATCTAGTGGAAGAGAGAAATCTTCCATTTCCACAAGAACAGATTCCCTGGTCGTCGAAGATTTATGTAGGAGATTGATTTCGTCATAAGCAAAATAGGCAATGCTGATTGAGACAAATAGTAGCAGAGATATTCTAATGGTTCTTTTCAGTTTCACGTTTCCACCCCCATGAAAAAACAATTATCAATTTCGTATTTCTTTCGCCAGTTTTCTTGCTCGCCCCGACCTGAAATTTGCTAACCGAGCAAAAGTACCAGATCCCAAAATGAATTCGGGATGAAATTGTAAGGCTTTCTGACGAACAAATTTCGTATCATCTGAACTTGATTAAGAATTGTGGCCTTAAGGTTCTTGCCTTACCCACCCCCAAGCCCTTGCCACAACGAGTTTGTGACCCTCTGAAAGCCAAGACACAAGTATAAATTCTGAATGACGAAGGTCTCTCTAATGAAAATTGCAGAAGATCAAACCAGAGAGCTTCATATTTTGAAGTCAATCGTGTTCTTTGATTTCGACTGCCCCATATTATATCCTTTGCCAAGCGCAAGGACCAAAGCAAGTTCTGGAGGCAGCCCAACCTCAATCATTTTCTCAGCCACAGATTTGACATCATACTGAACTCTTCGAAATTCATATGAAGTACTCTGCTGGATAACATCAACAATCAAATAGCATGCCTCAGGATTCCCGTCCTTAGGCCTGCCAACGCTGCCATCGTTGAAGACGAGTTTTCCCATCGCCCAGCGCACCATAGGGAGATGAGTGTGACCGTTTACGACGACATCGGCTATGACCCTCTCAAGCACTTCATGTATCCTTTCGCTTGAAGTGTCTGGTCTTATGTACTCTAGTAGATGGTCTATAGGACTTCCATGAACAAGAAGAAATTTCACACCCTCTTCTACGAATTCTAGGGTATGAGGCAGCGCACGAAGAAACTCCTTAGCTGCAGCTGAAGTGTTCTTTATGGTCCAATTTATGGACTCATCACCGACTTCAGTTTCTCTGCCGGGACTATATTCACAGCCGCAGCTTTCCTTTTCGCTGCCTATTGCATCATCATAATTTCCCATTATTGTAGGGATTTTCAACTCACGAATTCTTTGAACAACCTCGTCCGGCTGAGGACCGTAACCTACTAGATCTCCAAGACAATAGCTTCTGTCGATGTTTTGGCTTTCAATATCTTTCAGTACCGCTTCTAGAGCCTCAAGATTTCCGTGTATATCTGAAAAGAATGCCAATCTCATTATTCCTCACCACACTTTCTGCGTCTCTCTTGTTTTTGGATTTTAAACTCTTCTATGGCCATATCTATGACCTCATCAACAAATCCAGGGCAATCGGCCATGCTGTAATATCTCCATCTGCCGTCTTTCCTAACCAGGATCAACCCGGAATCGGCCAATGTTTTTAGGTGCCTTGAAACTGTCGGCTGCGGTAGTTCAAGCATATCCTCGAATTCACAGACACATAGTTCATCATGAAGCCTGATAAGACCGAGAAGTCTCAGATTTGTCTCATCTGCAAGACTCTTCATAACGTCGGCAAGATTCCTAGCGAGAGTCTTCATTTATTCTCCCCCTGCTCCTTGAGAAAGTAAATGCATCCTTCCGATTCTTCATTATTGCAACCAGTGAAAGCATTACCGGTACTTCAACGAGCACACCGACTACTGTTGCCAGCGCTGCGCCGGAATTCATTCCAAAGAGTATAAGTGCAACGGCTATCGAAAGCTCGAAGAAGTTCGACGCGCCGATAAACGTCGATGGCGCGGCCTCGGCATAGTCTATCTTTAATTTTTTTACCGCAAAGTATCCAATGAAAAAGATGAGATAGGTCTGAAGCAATAGAGGGATGGCAATTAGAAGTATGTGTAGGGGATTATCGATAATCGTCTTGCCCTGGAACATGAATACCAGAATAAGGGTCAACAACAGTCCAATCTTCGTGAATGGATCGAATCTCTTTATTAAGGTCTCTTTCAAATATTTCTCGCCTCTTCTTTTCACTACAAGCTTACGCGTCAGAAGCGCCAAAGAAAGCGGAATTGCCACATAGAAGACAACCGACCAGAAAATTGTAGAGAAGGGTACCGGGAAACCTGTCGATACACCTATCAGAAGTTTGCCCATTGGCGCGAAAAGAAAGAGAATAACCAGATCGTTAATTGCGACCTGTACAAGAGCATAGTTTATGTTGCCCTTTGCAAGATATGTCCAAACTAGAACCATTGCTGTGCATGGAGCCAGTCCCAGCAATACCATCCCTGCAACATACTCGTTAGCAAGTCCGTCAGGAATCATTGGATTGAAGAAAATCCTCATAAAGAGCCATGAGATGAAGGCCATGGTAAAAGGCTTAATTGCCCAATTGACAACCAGTGTTACCAGAAGAGGCCTGGAGTTCTTATTTACGTTTAATATCTCTTTGAACTCAATTTTTAGCATGATTGGATACATCATGAAAAGCAGGACTATTGCTACAGGAATTGACACATTAGCGATTTGCCAATTCCCCAGTGAATTTGAGAGACCGGGAAGAATGTTGCCAAGGATTGCCCCTAGAAACATAGCGACTCCTACCCACACTGTCAGGTATTTGCTGAAAACGTCAAGTCTCTGTTCCAATATACTGCCTCCATATTCTCACATTCGAATATATGAATATGATACTCGTTGATTGTTTTCGGAGTTTTTTCAGAAAGTTAAGTTTCATTGTTGCACAACATTGCAACATAAGTTATTCTATATGTGTATCTTCAATGGAGGTGTCCGATGAACAAGAGGATGGTAATGCTTTTCAAGGCACTAGGCTGTGGCTGGCGACTGAAAATACTTGAGCATCTTTCAAAGGGTACCATGTGTATTTGCGAGCTGGATGACCTTTATTCTATAGACAAGACAACTCTCTCGAGGCACGTCAAGGCACTGGTAGATACGGGCCTTGTCAAGGAGAATAAAAATGGCACAAGAAAGGAGCTCAGCATAGCAGATAGAAGAGTCCTGGAGATTCTCGAGCTTGCCAAGGCAATCACTGATGTGTCATTACAAGAACTGGAGTAGATGAGTTTGTACAGCATTGTAGTCTATTTCATAACTGGATTGCTTCTGCTCTTCTCTCTAATCGCAAGCCGAAAAAAGGCTCTTATGGCGCTCAAGAAAGCGTGGAGATCATTTGAGCGAATCCTTCCTGAACTTATAGCCATTATGCTTTTTGTTGGTCTACTCATAGCTCTGTTGAATCCTGAGACAATCTCGCAGTTGCTCGGAGAGAATTCCGGGATTTTGGGTCTGTTCATAGCATCAGTTGTGGGATCGATAACCCTTATTCCCGGTTTTGTGGCTTTCCCCACGGCGGCGATGTTGCTCAGTAACGGAGCCGGGACAACTCAGATAGCTCTTTTCGTCTCCACTCTCATGATGGTTGGAGTTGCAACTTTTCCAGTGGAGAAGAAGTATTTCGGAAGTAGACTGTCAATCATGAGAAATGTGATGGCACTTGGATTCTCGTTTATCGTGGCCGGTCTTATGGGAATGATACTTGGATGAAGGCGCAAAGGTATGTCTTTCCGTTAGTAATGGCAGCGGTCGTTTCTGCTGTATTTGCTGTCGACAATCAGGTCGGGCGCAACGCGTTGAGCATTACTGGATCGAGTTTTCTAGAGATGTTATCCGTTATTCCTCCGATATTTATTCTCTTGGGCCTTCTCGATGTCTGGATTCCAAGAGAAAAGATTATCAGACATCTGGGAGAGAATTCAGGCATTAAGGGAATAGTACTTTCCTTTCTTCTTGGAGCGGCTGCAGCGGGGCCTCTGTATGGAGCCTTCCCAATAGCGGCGGTCTTCATGAAGAAAGGAGTGAAGTTTTCGAACGTGCTGATCTTTATTGGAGCATGGTCAACAACTAAGATTCCAATGTTCATGTTCGAGGTGGGATCACTGGGTGCAGGGTTCGCTCTGCTCAGATTGGCGATAAACATTCCAGGAATACTACTTATAGCGACAATACTCGAAAGAATAACCGGAAAAGAAAGTGTTGAGGAGATATATGCACAGGCTACCAGCATGAGTGAATAGGAGGCATTTTTTAGATGGAGAAAGATTTGAAAAAAGAAGTGACGAAATTTGGGTTGTTAGCAACTGGTTTTTTTGTTTTCTATCTTCTTCCTTTTGAGAGTAAATATGTACAGGATGCAATAATCAGTGGATTTACAATGCTTGGTTCATATGCAAGAGAACACGTACTTCTCTGTCTTGTACCTGCCTTTTTCATAGCGGGAACTATCACTGTATTTATACGGAAGGACGCAATATTAAAACTTCTGGGTCCCGACGCCCGAAAGATCATTTCATACCCAATCGCCGCCATTTCTGGCGGAATTCTGGCAGTTTGCTCGTGTACGATTCTTCCTCTTTTCGGTGGTATCTACAAAAGGGGCGCCGGTCTAGGACCGGCAGTTGCCTTTCTCTTCAGCGGTCCGGCGATAAACGTTGCTGCGATCTTTCTTACCGGAAGCGCGATCGGCTGGGAGATAGCACTTGTGAGAATCGTTGGAGCCTCGACTTCGGCAATCCTGATAGGCTTAACGATGCACAGCATCTTTAGAGAAAAGGGATCGGGAGGTTTTGCGACTCAGGAATCGGATGATCAGGTTTCCTGGCCTGAAGCTATTGGTTTCTTGGCCCTCCAAATGACTTTTCTGATTGTTGGCGGGCTGGCTATCGATCCAATTGTCAAGGCGACAATTCTGATTATCTCAGCAATTGCAGTCTTTGTGATGGCTATACGTTTCAAAGGAGAACTGAGAAATCAGTGGATAGGTGAAACATGGGATTTTGCAAAGAAGATTCTTCCTTACCTTTTCTTTGGGGTTTTTGCGGCAGGAATCATTTCCAGCGCACTTCCCCAGAGCTTTGTAGAGTCACTTCTTGGAGGCAATAGGTTCGGCTCAACTCTCTTCGCATCTGTCTTTGGAGCCTTCATGTATTTTGCGACTTTGACGGAAGTGCCCATCGTTCAGTCGCTCATGTCTCTAGGAATGGGTAAAGGTCCTGCCCTTGCGCTGTTCATGGCGGGTAACTCACTTAGTTTGCCCAGCATGATAGTTATCACTAGACTTCTCGGAAAGAAGAGAGCCTTCACTTACTTTGGACTGGTAGTAGTATTCTCCACACTGTGGGGATTCATATATGGAAATCTATTCTAGGATTAAGGAGGTCGTGCAATGAAAATCGAAATCTTTGGTTCAGGCTGTCCGAGGTGCAAGCAGACAGAAAAGATTATGAAGATGGCAGTTGAAGAGATGGATTCAGACGCTGTAGTGGAGAAGGTAACAGACATGATGGCGATAATGGAGAAGGGAATAGTCTCGACTCCCGCTGTCGCAGTGGATGGAAAGATCGTTCTATCCGGGAAGATACCTTCATTGGATGAGGCGAAGAGACTTATCAAGGGTTGATGGAAAAGATGTTTAGGTGATAGATTAGTGGAGGGGGATGCCCCTCCACTTTTCAGACATGTTGCTGGAGGTCAAGAATGAAAGTTGTAGCCTTTAATGGAAGTCCGCGCGTTGATGGAAACACCTCTAAGATGATTGAAGAAGTCTTCTCTGTTCTTAATGATGAAGGAATAGATACCGAGTCTGTCCAAATCGGAGGTAGTCGTTTAATGGGGTGCACTGCCTGCAATATTTGCTTCGCGACGAAGAATAGGAGATGCGCAATAGATGATGACTATGTGAACGGTTGCATAGAAAAGATGCTTGATGCAGATGGAATTATCTTCGGGACGCCAACGTATTTTGCAGATCTTTCGCCCGAGGTGAAGGCTCTGATCGACAGAGCCGGAATGGTGGCACTTGCCAACAACGCTATGTTTAAGAGAAAAGTGGGCGCGGCCGTAGTGGCGGTTCGAAGAGGAGGATCGATTCACGCATTCGATTCCGTCAATCACTTCTTCCTTATCTCCCAGATGATAATTCCCGGTTCGTCTTACTGGAATCTTTCTTTGGCCTGGCGAAAAGGGGATTTCGAGAAGGATAAAGAGGGAGTTCGAACGATGAGAGTTCTCGGTGAAAATATGGCCTGGTTGCTAAAGAAGATCAATGAGTAGTCTGTTGTCTTGAGAAGCTTTGTCTGAATTTCTAGGAGCTGGAATAGTTGGCAGGCTCTGAAAGAGCATACGGCTGACCGGGCTCTAAATAGCAAACAGCTTTACTATTTGCTTTCTTATGAGAAGCTGGTTTCACTGAATACTTCATAATGCTTCATATTAAACGTCTATACGAAATTCGAGTTCGTCTCATGACCTATAGCTGATTCGTCTCTCTGCAAAAAAGGATTTTGGTATTTGAGTGCAATTTTCGACTCTTTGGAAATGGCGTTTTCGAGAGCGAAAACTGGTATCTTATTTGAATGTCGTTGTGTTGGAGGTGTGAAAGTGTACGCGTGGATGAAAACTCTCGGATGGATAAACTTCACTCTTCTTGTCATAAACACATCCCTTTTTCTGACAAGATGGTTCTACCGTACATTCAACAAGAGGCTTGAGCGATTTTCCTGGGTGGGTTTCAAGAAACTTATGGTAATGCTGGCTGCTGTTCATCCGTGGACAGGAACAATTCTTCTCTTCACAGCCTTGTATCACGGTTATCTTGCGACCGGAGGTTTCGTACTTTACAGTGGCAGTCTTGTGTTCATCGGGGTATTGGCGCAGTTTATAGTCTATTTGCTGGGAAAGTATGTTACGTCTATGAAGAAGAAATGGAGACCCATGCATAAAGGTCTGATGATAATTACGTGGGCGCTGTTTCTTTTCCACATTTTCGCGCCTTACTCTATTTGGATTCCAATCGTTTAGTCTGTTGTAGCTAGCGATCTCAGGAATGGTATTACAATCCCTAGGAACTCCCCGGGGCTTTCCTCGTGTGGAAGGTGACCGGTATTTTGAATTATGGATAGCTTAGCTAACGGGAGTTCTTTCGCGAGCCTCATTGAGTCCTCAACGGGAACTATTTTGTCGTTACTTCCAGTGATAACTAAAGACGGTACAGATATCATGCGGATTCTTGAATAGTCATAAGGTTTTCTTGCGAGTGTCAGTTCCCATAAAGCCCTGTCCCAGTTTTCCGACCTCAACGGTTTTTCGTATCCTTCAAGAATATCCGGGGTGAGCTTGTCGGTATCATGCCAGGCCAAATCCAGCAGATCTCGTGAGTTTCTCAGGAATGCTCTGGACACGAGCGGACCAAGATATCTACCTTGCGGGGTGTTTGTCAAAAGTCTGAAGAAAAGGCTATCTGCCTCGCCATTGTATATAGCAGCATCTACAAGCACCAATCCAAGAACCTTCTCTGGATATTCTATAGCTGTTTCCAGGGCAGTTAAGCCGCCGGCCGAATTCCCAATTAGGATAGCCTTCTCAAATCCAAAATACTGGATTAGCAATGCTGTAAGTTCCACCTGGCCCGCTAGAGAATAAGGATTGAAATCTTTCAGTTCTTCTCCAATAGGTCTAGAAGTGAGACCAAACCCCGGTCTATCAAATGCGACAACTGTGAATTCTTCAGATAGAGGTTCTATGACTTCGCGCCAGGAAAATGTGCTTGCGCCAAATCCATGAAGCAGAATTATCAAAGGAGAACCCTCACCGGAAATCTTGTAATGGACGTCAATGTTGTTGATTTCCGCAAACATGCTATCTCTGTCGGCCAAGATTCTAGGATTTACGGTGTCCTCAAGGTCAGGCACCGGAATCAGGTAAGGCCCAATAAGCAGCAAAGCGAGAAGTGAGATTACTATCATGAGGACCTTCATTTTCCGGTCGCTCGATCCTGAATAAATCCGAAAGCCTTGTTAACAAGCTGCTCGGGATCAACCCCGTCTCTTGGAAGCAAGACGAATCCCGCCTTCAGTTCTAGAGAAGTCTCCCCGGTAACCGATTTCCATTTTTCGAATGAGTCTAGTGCTTTTCGAAGAATAGTGCTAGCGCTCCTCTGATCTTTGAGATCTTCTGCAAGCAACAGGAACTCGCGTCGAGAGAATCTGCAGAGAGTATCGCTCTTTCTGATTCCCTTTATCAGTTCATCGGTCATGTCTACTACAGTTGATTCTTCTATACTTGAAGTGCCGCTTCTGCTGCAAAGCTCAAGGGCAGCCACCATTGATAGTAAATTGTTTCTCCTGTTCCTAAATAATGCCATGTTCAGTCTATCTCTAAAAAGCACATAATTTGGAAGCCCAGTTTCTCCATCAAAGTGGGCTAGTTGTGCTATGGTCTGTTCAGCCAGCTTGAGATCTGAGATGTCCTCTGCCACAAACAGAAAATATCTCTTTTCTGCAGCATTCAATCTCTTTATGTAGAATCTCAGCCACCTTCCGCTGCGCTTCATGTGATGATACGTCGTAGGCTCCTCAACTGAATGTCTAAAGTCTCTAATCTTCTTGGCTATTTCTTCTCGATTGTGTTCCATCAATAGTGAGCCGCTATCATTTGAAAACACCACTTGGAGGCTTTCATCGAAAATCGCTATCGCATCTTCAATATTCATAACAGCTTGTATCACGAGATCCGAGAAGTTTTCGGAAGGGTTTTCGGGCATCATTCTCACACCACCTTTGTGCTTCCAACATCTATATTCTAACCTTTGACATAGAAAATCAGATACCGGTTTTTGGAGCGCTTGTAGTATATTGGTGGAGACCAGGTTAGAAAGTCACATTTCTTAGACTAAATGATGAAGTTGACGAAGGAGAAGTGAACGATGAAGAGAAAGCGCAGTTTGATCGCAGTTTTCGCATTTTTGCTTGTGCTCTTTCTTCTGCAAGGATGTGACCGTTCAAAGATTGGTACTACGGTTGCCTCTGTAATCGATGGTGATTCCCTGACAGTAAGGGCTCTCGATGGTACTGTAAGACTCATAGGAATAGATGCGCCTGAGATCAGACCGGGGAGCAAACCTGAGGGGCAGTTCGCAGAAGAATCGAGAGAGTTTTTGGAGCAGATGATTCTTGACAGTGGAAAGGTTACTCTTGAACTCCACGGAAAGGATACTTATGGCAGGCATCTTGCCTATGTTTTCGATTCCAGCGGAACATTTGTGAACGGGGAAATTGTAAGGCAAGGTCTGGCAAGACCTTTGACTTACGAGGAAACATCTCACTATTCATCGGAGATAAGAGATGCCTATAGAGAGGCTTTCATCAACAGAAGAGGAGTCTTCTCACTGTATGACGATTCTCAAGTCTATGAAGCCTCATTTGTGAGAAGAAACCTGAATTCGTACAAGTCAGGAGGTTTCCTGGGAAAGATAATTTGGATAGAATTCTTAGTTACAGATATAAATGGGTTCAATATCATCGGTGAGGATGTCGTTGCAAGAGTCAGATCTGAAGAGGCATCGCTTTTCGTTCAGGGTTCCACTGATTTTCAGAGATTCTATAGAAAGAGAATCAGAGTTTATGGAGAAGTCTGGCAAGATGCTTCCGGGAAAGTCTTAATCCTCTTGAGAGACCCAGGAATAGAGATAAATGGCACCTTCCAACTTGCAAATGCCTTATCCCATGCTTTTTTACAGCCGCCTGAAAGCTTTTTTTGACCTGGGAAGAAGAACCTTTCTAGGCTGCTAATTGACAGCGCAGGCTAAACATGAGAAAATATCATGCAAGTGAGTTGCGCGAATTATATGCAAGCGGGAGGTGTTTTTTTGAGAAGATTGACATCGCTTAGGCGAGAAATTCTCGATAGGATTAACAATTCCAATGCGCCGCTTAATGCCGATTCAATCCACGGAATGCTCAAAGGAAGTCCAAATCTCTCAAGCGTGTACAGAAGCCTTTCCTTTCTGGAAGAAGAAGGACTCATACGTTCCGTATCTTTTGAGTGTGAGACAAGGTTCTATTTCAGTAGTCAAAAGGAGCCGATTCATTTTCTGCACTGCAAGAGATGTCATAAAACGGAACCGTTTTATGAGTGTTTTGCCGACTCGCTTGCAGAATCGGTTGCTGAAGATCGGGACTTCACGATTACGGGCCACGTTTTCTATTTCATTGGAATCTGTGGAGAATGCAAGAGAAAAATGTTCTCTGATATTGAGGAGGGAAAAATGTGAAAAGCAGACCGATGATGATTTCAGTTCTGCTGATTCTTCTGTTTGCAGCCACTTCATTTCCGCTGAAAATCGTTGCAACAATAAACCCTTACTATCTGATTCTAAAAGAGATCACCGGTGAAGAGACGGAGGTCGATCTTCTAGTTGGACCAGGTCAAAATCCTCATATATTTTCCCCCAAGATCTCCGATATAAGAAAGCTCAACGAGGCCGATTTGGTGATTGCGAACGGACTGGACCTGGAGGTTTTCCTGAACCCTTATCTAGAAGATTTATCTTTACGGGGCAAGACAGTTGTATATGTTGGGAGTATTTTGCCGGATGAGCTTCTTGTGGATGAGAAGGAGAAAAGTGATGACGATGCATCTGGACACCATGATAATCCTCATGTTTGGCTTGATCCAATTATTCTGTCGGATTACGTGGTTCCGTTTCTGGTTAGTACATTGTCTTCTCTTGATCCTGGCAATTCAGAATTCTTCACCTCTAACGCAGCAGACTTGATCAAGAATCTTCAAGAATTCAATGATGAAACTGCTTCATATATGGAAAGATTTGAAGGAAAAACTGTGATTGTAGCTCATCCCAGCTTCTCGTACTTTTTTAAGAGATATGGAATACTGCTTGAACCTGTTCTGCAGGGCGTTGGAGATGAGCCAACGATTGGAGAGATAATGAAACTGGTTGATTTCGTAAGAAGTCAGGACGTGATTGGGATGTTTGCGGAATACCAGCATTCGAAGAGAGCAATAGACATATTGATGGATGAGACCTCTGTAAAACATGGAGAATTGGATAGTCTAGGGATCTCAACAGAGAGCATTATGGAATTGCTTCAGTGGAATCTAGTCGAAATAAAGAAGGTATTTGATGGAGAGTAGAATTCTAAGAGTGGAGCATCTAAGCTATAAGATTGGGAGTTACTGGATCCTCAAAGATATTTCTTTCGAAATGTGTCGTAGAGAATTCGTCGGAATAATTGGACCGAACGGAGCCGGAAAAACAACTCTAATCAAAGCTATCGTCGGCGATCTTAACGATTATTCGGGAAGGATACATGTTTCTGGCAGAATAGGATACTTATCTCAGAATCCTGAAAGAAAACGCGACTTTCCTATAAGGGTAAGAGAAGTGGCAGGAATGGGACTTTACGGAGAACGTGGAGTTTTGAAGTCCTTTAGAAGAAGCGATTGGAGGAGGGTGGAGGAACTCCTCGAAACGGTGGGAATCCTGAATCTGAAAGATAGGAAGGCGGGTACGCTATCCGGTGGTGAGTATCAACGATTAATGTTGGCACGGGCATTGGCTTCCAATCCCGAATTGCTAATACTTGACGAGCCCGAAGCCGGTGTGGATGAGATGGGAAAGGCTTCTTTTTACAGGTTGCTGGATTCTCTAAAGAATGAGAAGAATATCGGAATATTGATGATTAGCCACGACATTGGAATGGTTTTCGAAGCATGTGATACTGTGATGTGTATCAACAAGACTCTTCATTGCCACACAGCGGCGGACAGGATCACGCCTGAAGAGCTGCAATTGGCATTCTCCAGCGATTTCGATCTCTTCATAAAGTCCAGGGATCACTTCGAGAGGGAACATAACATATGATTCAGGATTTCATCAGAGACATTATTGAATACACTTTCCTCAGAAACGCAATATTTGCCGCGATTCTTGTAAGCGCGCTTACAGGTCTTTTTTCAAGTGTAGTAGTGCTGAGAAAGATTGAATTCATTGGAGACGGAGCAGCTCACGCCACTTTTGGAGGAATTGCATTCGGCTTGCTTCTGGGGACTGACTATGTATTTATGGCTGCGATCACTGCCGTGGTTTTTGCCGTTGCAGTAAGCTATTTTACGAGAAAGAATAGGTTGTCTGAAAGCAGCGTCATAGGAATGTTGCTTCCCTTGTCAATGTCATTGGGTGTAATTGCCCTCTCATTTGTGAAAGGTTACACTCCCGATGTAATGGGACTTTTCTTTGGGAATATTTTGATGGTAACTCCTGATGATGTTCGGATGCTTCTGATAGCTGTCATTGCCGCGATAGTCTTCTTTACGACATTTTATCGTGAACTCTTGTATTACTCTTATGATGAGGGAATGGCAAAGCACTATGGTGTGCCCGTCGGCTTCATACATTACGGGGTACTGATCGGTGTAAGTCTAAGTGTAGTAAGTTCTGTGAAGATTGCTGGAATTATTCTGGTGACCGCATTCCTGGTAATTCCTGCTGTCACTTCGAAGCTCGCTGCACGGTCGTTTGGAAGTATGATTGTGATTTCGGTGATCATGGCAGTTGTAGCAAGTGTTATTGGCATATTCATTTCATACGTGTTCGATATGCCCCCTGGACCAGTGATTGTCATAGTTCTTTTCTTAGAGTTTTTGGTGACGATCTCACTGAAAGGGATTGTTCGAAGTCGATTGTGATGAGCTCGATAATTAGACTTACAGGTCGCGAATAGATCACAATGTTAGGAAAGTCTTGTGTGTTTTGCTGCAAGTATCCGTGGATTCTCTGAGTCACTTAAGAATTGCATCAATTCAGAGTGAAGGACTGAGAAACTCAGATTAAGGAAGGAGAATGGATATGAAGATAACTGTTCTATGCAATGACAAGGCCATTGAAGGCTTTGAATGCGAACACGGTGTGTCTTTCTTCGTTGAATTGAACGGCAAGAGCTACCTGTTTGACACGGGATCTACTGATGTCGCAGTTAGGAACGCCGGAAAGCTAGGAATAAATCTCTCCAGAATTGAATTTATAGTGATCAGTCATGGTCACTATGATCACCTTGGTGGGCTGGCGAGTGTGCTTCAGGAGACTGGGCCAAAGAAAGTTCTGGTGGGTGAAGGAGGCTTTGAGAGGAAGTTCAGCGAGACAACGCTTACGAGCCCTGAAGATGGGAGAACCGAATATGAAAACCTCGGAGCAATTATTGAAACGGTGGGGACTTCAAAGGAAATTGCTGATGGAATCTATGTAATGACTGCAGCGCCTCTTGTTACTAAAGAAAGACCTGGGGAAAAGCACGTGAAGATTGCTGAAGGGATCAAGAATAGAGATCTCTTCAACGATGAGCTCTCTCTCTCAGTAGTCGAGAATGGCAACGTGACAGTAATCACCGGCTGCTCACATAGAGGAATTGGTAACATAGTAAAGCAGGCCTCGAGATTTGGGAAAGTGAAGAATGTGGTTGGGGGTTTGCATTTACTGCACAAGACTGAAGAGGAACTCGAAGAGATCTTTGAATATCTATTGAGCTTTGATATCGATAATTTCCATATTGGTCACTGCACAGGCGATAAGGTAGTGAAGAAGATCGCAGAAAGATTTCCTGCCGAAGTCGTGGAGCTTATGGCCGGAGATAGTTTTGAGTTCCATGATTGAAGCATCATGATATGAGTCATGTTCCATGATTTGCTTTCTATTACAGATATTAAGGAGGTTCATGAAGTGGATAAGATTTTGAATTTCGAGTATTTTTTGCCGACAAGGCTAGTATTTGGTGTCGGATCAGTAGACAGAGTTGGAGAGTTCGCAAAGT
>DSBT01000395.1 GCA_011045915.1 Mesotoga infera | reverse complement strand
TAAAAACCGTCCTTAGAACTCGGGCTCGTATTCTACGAACCAGTAGTCTTGGAGTTCTTCGAGCGTTCCCGTTGTTTTTATCCACTGAATGAAAGTATTCATCCACTGGAGCGTCTCGAAATCGCCCTTTGGGATTGCCACTCCGAAGTCCTCCCTGGTGAGGAGGTCTTCAGTAACTTCCAGCTGGTCGTATTTCTTGGCCATGAATCTTGCATAGATCGAGTCGAAGATCATTGCGTCGGCTCGTCCCGAAGCGACCTGGAAGGCTGCCTCGTCGATTGTCTCAAACATAAAGATCTGAGCTTCGGAGAGAAGTCTGTTCGCCGCTTCTGCACCGGTCGATCCAAGTTGTACCGCGATCTTGACATCTGGATCATTCAAATCTTCTTCGGTTGGTGGAAGCTCATACTTGTTCGTGTTGTAGAGAATTATCTGACCCACGGTAAGGTATGGATCTGTAAAGTTGACTCTCAATGCCCTTTCCGGAGTAATAGTCATTGCCGACCAGATGATGTCGAATTTGTTCGACATGAGAGCGGGAATTATTCCGTCCCAGTTCACAACAACAAATTCCAGCTTCACATCGAGGATCTCAGCCATCTTCTTCAGAAGGTCGACTTCCAGCCCTATGCGATCACCGTCTGGGTTTGTTCCGTAAAGGGGCATGTAACCTGCGTCCTGTCCGACTCTCAATACACCTCTCTGCTTGACTTCATCGATGAGACTTCCAAATGCCAGTGTCATACAGAGTAAAACCACAACCACCAGTAACTTCTTCATAGTACACCTCCATTAAAAAAAAAGACCGGGCTAAAAGCCCGGTCTGTTGAATTCTGAGAGAGCACGACTAAAGAGTGCCGCCTCCCGGAACCGGGCGCCGCAGTCTGTGATGATGAAGCTTATTTGTTCTTATCGATGGAATGAAACTAACTCTCACAGAGATCACCTTCGTTGTGTTTTGATAAACGATAGTATCAGCACTGGATATGAAATGTCAAGTAACGTTTTGTGCAGAGGTGTTAAGAGAAGGTATGCAGTCCTAAAGAATTCTCATAATCTCATTCGTAATTTGTTGGGCCTTTTCCGGATTGATCACAATATCGACGGATCTCGCATCTATCTTGTAGACCGGCGAAAGATCGTACTCTTTTATCCAGCTGGAGTAAAGTTTGTCCAACTGTTCCCAGTAGGCAATAGGGACCGCAGTTTCCATTTGTCTTCCCCTTCGTCTTATTCTCGCCAGAATAGTGTCAACATCGGCATCAATATAGACCAGGAGATCCGGCTTCTTCAGATACTCGATCATCGAGTCGAACATTGTAACATACGCCTTGAATTCCCTGTCGGACATTTTTCCGGTCTCGAAGAGGTTTCGGGCGAAAATCTCTTTGTCTTCGTAAATTGAACGATCAAAGACAGTACTTTCATTCTCCTCGGCACTCTTCAGGGAGCAGTACCTGTGATAGAGAAAGTAAGTCTGGAGATGATAGGACCATCGCTTCTGATCGTAGTAGAAGTCTTCAAGGAAAGGATTATCGGAAACCGACTCGAAGTGAATCTTATAGCCCAGTCCTTCTGCTATTGCACCTGCTATTGTAGATTTGCCGGCACCGACATTGCCGGCAAAGACTATTATCTTACCCAATCCGCATCACTCCTGTAAATCTAATTCTGGGACAATTTTAGCATTAGTTCGTTCTAAGGAAACTCTAAGGTTCCTCACGTCAAATAGTACATTATCTACTAGAGGAAGTGAGACCGTGAAAAACCGCTACCAGAAAACACGATTGGCAGTCCAGGTAATCTTTTTTGTTCTTGTTCTGTACATAAGTGTTGGCCACTATCTTGCAGAAAAACATATTGCTGAACTACCCGGGACTGCAAGCCTTCATGCAGTCTGTCCATTCGGCGGTGTTGTAACAATGTATAATCTACTTACCGATGGCAGCTACATTCAGAAAATTCATCCTTCTAACCTCTTTGTCATGGGAGGATTGTTTGCCTCGCTTATTCTGGCAGGGGCCTTTTTTTGCGGGTGGATCTGTCCTTTGGGAAGCGTGCAAGAGTGGGTTGGAAAGCTGGGGAAGAGGGTACTTAGATCGCATTACAACAAAGTCCCCGTTCTTCTCGACAAGATACTGAAATTTGGCAAGTACTTGATGCTGCTCTTTGTGATAATTCAGACAGCTAGAACGGCAACTCTGCTCTTCAGCAATTTTGATCCCTATTACAATCTTTTCAACATATGGACCGACGAAATCGCTGTTACTGGCTATATTGCAGTCATCCTTACGCTCGGGGCTTCCTTCTTCGTTGAACGGCCTTTCTGTCGTTATGCTTGCCCGTTGGGAGCGATTACCGGTTTATTCAACTCCTTCAGCCTGATAAGAATTAGAAGAAGGCCTTCCACCTGTATTGACTGTGGCCTGTGTGATCTTGCATGCCCGGTCGGCATAGACGTTTCGAAAGAGACCGTTGTGAGAAGTCCAGCATGCAACAGATGCCTGAAGTGCGTTGCCGTTTGTCCAGTGGACGACAAAGGAACCCTCACTACAAGGACATTCTTCAGTAGAAGCGATACTGGAAAGAAGGGGATTCCAGCAAGGATCTATATTCTCGTTGCAGCCCTCGCTTTTCTGCTGCCGATAATGATTTCTCTTTTTGTGGGTGCTTTCGAGACGGAAAAGGCAAGGGTCTACGTTGTTCCCGAAGATATCAAGGGTTCAACATCTTTTGCTGAGATAATCGACAATTATTCCGTCTCAAGAGAACAGCTCTTCAACAGTCTGGGAATTCCCGAATCGGCTTCAGTAGAATTGAAAATCAAAGATATAACTGGAATTCTGGGTTTTGCTGGTGAAGAAGAAATCATTTCTAGAGAGCACATTGCACTCTTGGTCGAGAATTACAATGATCCTATCACTTCGTTGGCCGAGCACAGCAAAGCAGATTTTGCCGAGATTCTCTCACTCGTGGAATCCTCCGGTCTCAATGGATCGGATTCGGTCTCTGAGGTTATGAAGGAAGGGCCAAGCGGGTTGTTCACACATCTCTTCAGTGGAAGATGGCCAAATGAATCATCCGCAGTTGACACACTTGCCATTGAGGCGCCATTAGAGGATCACGGTAAATCGACTCCAATTGATATCAAGGGTTCAACAAGCCTTTCTGAAATCAGTTCGGTTGTTCAGGATTTCGATGCTTTTCTCGAGCATTTCGGCATACCAAAGGATGAGCCTGCGGCATCGCAGTTGAAAGACTTGAAAACAAAATTCAACATTGAAATATCCGATATAAAAGAGTATCTTTCGGAGGAGTAGTGCGTTCACTCGTAAAGCCTATTAGTTGAGCCTCCTCTTGTTGTATAATTTAATAGAACTCCGTTGAGTTCATGCACTGATGAGGAGGGATAGAAATGAAGAAACTGTTGTTGATTGTGGTTGTTTTAGGGCTGGCTGTTGCGATGTTCTCTGAGCCCCTGATCGTCTGGCCAGATAAGTCTCATGGAAAACCACTAGTAGCCGGTCTGCATGCTCCCGTTTACGGAGAGGCAAAACTGGATGTCTTTGGAAATATTATCGGTTGGACCGGTCCGAATCTCGGGCTTGGATGGACTTGGAAGACATACTTTAGCCCGCTAGAACTTCAGAAAATCAACTTCTACTACGAAATCGGAACTAATATTGTGATATTGCCTTATATCGGGGCAGGATTTGATTATGCTTTAGTTCTTCAGAATAACCAGACGCTGCTTGTTGGAGCGGGTGTTTCGGCTTCCCCGTTAACCGTTCTCGGCTTCTTCTTCAAGACACCTACGGCGATTCTATCGTCTGTCTTGAGTTCCGTAAGACTGAATATCGCGGTAGTTTTTTGATTAACGACTATGTATAATTGACCCCGAAAGGGGTCATTGTTTTGAGTGAACTGGATAAGAGCCGCAGAGAAAGAGATCAGGCAGACGAGAAAGCGTACACTGAAGTCAAGTCTGTTCTGGCGAAGTATACTTTTGTTGCAGTTTTGGTACTTGCAGTGATACTGATGCTTCTTTCTTCAAGAGGCAGGGTAGAAGAATTCGATCCGGAGAGAGTATTTTCAACCGTTGAGGAGACATCTTTTCTCTTCATAATGGAGAATCTCCTTCCAGAAGGAGAGAAGATGGACCATCTGGAGATAGTTTCCATCGATTACAGAGAAATCGAGTGGGGAATGTACTCGTACGAAGCTCATGTAAAGTACTACTTATCTGGAGCTGCCAGAAGCCTCCACACTGTCTGGGATTACAGAGTTCGAGATGACAGCATCGACCTTTTGAGATACTCGTTCGACGGAGAAGAATGGCTCGAACCTTAACTGTTATCAGCCACGCTGTATGCCAAAAATTGCATATGGAGAATGAAAACACGTTGACTTGATATGGGTATTAAGTGTAAAATCATTAGGTAGGGATAGCTCAACATTACTTAAAAGGGGGTAATTTAATGAAAAAAGTCCTAATTCTTGTGGCAGTCCTTCTGGTAGCTTCGATTTTCGTTGCAGCGCCGAAGAACTTCATTCTGGGCCAGGGCCTTTATGGAGACGTAGTTTACGATCTGGCAGGGAACATAACCGGTTACGAAGGAATGGACTTCTACCTGTTCCAGGCCAGCACGTACTATGAAAAGCCACTGACACCAAATGAATTGAATGCGTACACTTTTGACGGCAAATTCCTTTTCTTCATCCCGGTGTTTGGCAGAGGATGGGAGTTCGTTCTGAGACCAGTCGATAGCATAGTTCTAACAGCGGGACTCAGCTTGCTTTATAACTTCCTTCCCGGACCATATCTGAATTTGACTATACTTCTATAAGTAATTTGGAGATGAGAAAAGACGGTGTTCATGCACCGTCTTTTTCTTTATTTAAGAGGTGAGATACTCGCTGTCTCAAAGGTCGAATCTACGATAGGTTTCTAAGATAGTCTGGTGATGAGTACGTCACTTTTCCTTCTTCCGTCCGCAAGAGGTCTTGTATGATGCCGGTTCCTCCTTTAAGTCGGTTCAATCCTCGAATATCCAATTTGCTACAGAAGAAAAAAAGTGACAGTGTTTTCGCTAACGATGATCCCTCAACCGACTCCTCATCATTACCCATAAGTCAGAGAGTTAAATTCCACCAATATGCTGGTTCATGTGCGAACTTGTATTTTGCTCCTGATGATCCTGATCTTAAATCCTCCCTTGAGGGAGGAGGGCCACGTACTGGCGGAGGGTGTAGGTCTTTGTAGACGAGAAAAGCCGATGCTCTGAAATAGTCCTCCGAGAGCGGTTGCTCGATGTTCGTTCTTGGTTGCTGGTAGGAGCATTCATATTGATCTCAGACCAAATAGCGTGAAGTAGTGAACATATCGTTCAATTTCCAACAGGCAAACCTATTCTAAACGTTGTTAAAAGAGCACACACCCCACCGCAAGCGGTCCCCCCCCGCTCAAGCGGGGATTTAAGATCAAGAGCCAGGAAGAACCGGGTCTAGGGTTGTGGGGTGTAGGGTCTCGCAAGAGAGAGAAAAGTGGCTTTCAGTTCCGATGCTACGCGTCCAGATTCTTCGTTCCTGGTTAAAAAGCGAGGGAGAAGTGAAATGCATAGACTGAAGAGACACGAAAATTCTAGCTCATTGTGAAACTAAGGAACAGGATGATTGAGCTCCAGAAAAGATAATGTGGGTAATGATGAGCAACCAACTCGGGGCCGTAAGGAGGATCGATATGAGAGAAATCAGAGAAGACGCCAGGTACATAATCGAAAAATCTATAGAAGCAGTTCAGCCAGAGACTTCAGTCAAGAAGGCTCTCGAGAAGGCGGGACTTACCGGTCCGATCTTTCTGCTGGCTATCGGGAAGGCGGCCTGGAGAATGGCAAGGGCCGCGAAGGAGAAACTCGGGCAGGAGATCGAAAGCGGAATAGTCATCACCAAGTATGGCTACAGTCAGGGTGAAATAGAAGGCATTGAGGTTTTCGAGGCTGGCCATCCGATTCTCGACATGAAGACGCTTGCAGCCACCGAGCACGCGCTGAAAGTCATAGAGTCCAGAAGGCCCGAAAAGCTTCTATTTCTAATTTCAGGCGGTGGATCGGCGCTTTTCGAGAAACCCGTTGAAGGCGTCACTTTCGAAGATCTAGTTCAAATAAACAACAAGCTCTTCCGGTCTGGCGCAAGTATTGTTGAAGTCAACACAGTCCGGAAGCACCTTTCAGCTGTTAAAGGAGGCCGATTTGCAAGGCTCGTCGCTCCATCGCAGATATTCACGCTGGTGCTTTCAGATGTGTTGGGAGATCGACTCGATTCAATAGCGTCCGGTCCCGCATATCCTGACAGCAGTACAAGCGATGAGGCCATTGCCGTTATAGAGAAGTATGGGCTGAAGCCGAGACGAGAGGTACTTGAAGCTCTCAGGCTCGAGACTCCTGATCGACTCCATAATGTTCAGACTGAAGTTATTGGAAGCATTAAGAGGGCCTGTGAGTCTGGGGTCACATTTGCAAGAGAGCTTGGTTACAATAGCTCTATTCTCACAACTTCCCTCGACTGTGAGGCAAGAGATGCAGGTCTATTTTTTGCAGCAATCGCGAGGGAAGAGCTGTTCAACAGGCCTGTGAAGAGACCGGCGGCTCTGATCGCCGGTGGTGAGACCGTAGTACAAGTTAGAGGCGAAGGCCTAGGTGGTAGATGTCAGGAACTTGCTCTTGCCTTTTCAATCGCGGCCAATGGGATGCAGAATGTTTTACTTGCCTGTGTCGGAACGGATGGCACCGATGGGCCGACCGACGCCGCAGGGGCAATCGTTGACGGGAGCTCGATGCAGAGAATGATCGATGCGGGGATAGATCCTCAGCGCTTCCTGCTGGATAACGATTCGTACCATGCTCTCGAGAAATCCGGGGATCTCGTCAAAACCGGTCCTACGGGCACGAATGTGAACGATCTGATCGTACTCCTCTGCAAATGATTAACCCATAATGATCTGGTTCAAAGGAAGAGATTCCTCTCTTATCTAGACTCCTTTCTCCCAGAGGTTTCATATCGCTATTTGATTGTCCAGCCTACCATTCCTTTTACATAATACCTCTGCAACAGGATATAGATTAGAATCGGAACGATCATGACCATTAAGGATGCTGCGGAAAGCAATCCCCAGTCTACGTGGTAAACGCCGCGCATCAACGGAATTCTCTGAGTTGCCAGTAATTTGCCGGGTGAATACAGAAGTATTAGTGCCAGGAAGAAATCGCTCCATACCCAGGTGAATTGAAGAGCGGAAGCCGAAGCGATGGCTGGAAATGCATTTGGAAGCACAACTCGAAAGAAGATTTCAAAATCCCCGGCTCCGTCTATTCTCGCTGCCTCCTCCATGTCTGCAGGAAGAGTCTTGAAGTAGTTTCTCATGAAAAAGGTTATCCATGGTACTCCCCATGCAGTGTGAACCAGAATCAGTCCAAAATAAGTGTCCACAAGGCCCAGCCCGCTCATTATTCTGAAAATCGGTATGGCAATCATCTGTTGAGGAAGAGCCAGAGTTAGCACAACCGTAAGAATGAACGTTTTCCTCAAAGGGAAGCCGTATCTGGAGACTCCATAGCCTGCAAGTGTAGCAAGCAACAACGGAGCGATTGTTGCAGGAATTGCGATAATCAAGGAGTTTATCATGCCCTTATACAAAGGTGCTGTTTGGTGGTTCAGCGCTCCAGAAAAATTGGAAAGAGTCGCGTTGAAAGGTTCGAGTTTCCACCAGCCATTTATAACTTCACTGAAGGGTCGTATAGCTGTCATCACAACACCCATCAGCGGGAGAATCCAGACAAGAGCGATGGTCCATGCAACGATTGTCTTCACCAGAGTATCTTTCCGGGATCTCTTCATTCTGCCTCATCCCCTGCGGACTTCATCATGGGAATTGCAGCAAGCAGGGTGGAAGCCGTGATTAGCACTGCAACAACCGCCGACTTTCCAAAGTCCCATTCTCGAAAACCGTATAGATACATTTGCAGTGCAAGAACGTTCGATGAACCACCAGGACCTCCCATAGTTGCAATATAGACGATATCGAAGACCTTCAATTCCCAGAGAAGCGTCATTGTCAGGACAACAACGGTTATGGGTTTCAGCAAAGGGATCGTGATCTTGAAGAGCATTTTCGCTTTCGAAGCGCCATCTATTTGAGCTGCCTCATAATAAGTGTTCGGTATGGTCTCAAGTCCGGCTGAATAGAGAATCATTGAAAATCCAGTCCACAACCATACCGAACCAAAGATTAGCGAAAACAGCGCCGTCTCTGGATATGCAGTCCAGGTCTTTGCTTCCAGCCCAAACGTTTGGAGAACTAGATTCACAACTCCCACACTCTCCTCAAACATGAATCTGATCATTATTCCACCAACTATCATCGGCATTACCATGCCGAGGAATATTATGGATTTGACGATTCCTCCTCCCCTAACACCTCGCAGTAGAACTGCAAGAGACAATCCGACAATAGTTGTGAGGGGAAGATGAATTGCGATCCACATAATATTGTGAATTAGTGAACCAAAAGGGAAGCCTCTATCGAGGCCCCGGGTATCCAGAATATCTCTACTAAAGAAAACCTCTTTATAGTTAGAAAGAGAGAGACTTCCTTCTTCATCCACGAAACTCAAGAATATTGTGTTTATCGTAGGGTATAAAACAAAAACGACCAGAAGAAACAAGGCCGGCAGGATGAAGTAACCGAAATGCTTTAACTTTGCCTTTCTTAAAGCCAATCATCTCACCCCCGAAGAAAGAAGTGGGACCCTTTCGGGTCCCACAAGAGGAAATCCGCTATTCGGGCATCTTTTGCTCAAGATCCATTAGAATGTCATCAAGTCTCTCAGGTCTAACCCACAGCAACTTCAGCTGATCCCAGAAGGCTGTCTGCCAGAGGCCGCCAATTGAATCATCAAGATCGTTCAAGGTCTCAACGCCTTCTGTCAGTTTCGCGATTTCCTTGTCTACCGTCGGGTAGTTGGACATATCGACTTCAACCGTTGCGATATGACCGCCCTGTGAAACCTGGATGCTCTGTCCCTTCTCTCCAGAAAGGAACTTCACCAGTTCCAGAGCTTCTGTCTTGTTGGCTGCGAATTCGGGGATAAAAGCATAGTCGATACTGAAGACCATTCCACGATTCCCCGGGAGGCTGAAGACGGCCAAATCATCTGGATCGTCTACCATACCTGTAATCCACTGTCCCATGAAATAGAGTCCGTAATCTCCGTTCCACCATTGTTCAAGAATGGTTGTCCACTCAGTCGGCTCACTGAAGTATCCTTTTTCGATTAGATAGACCAATTTGCCAATTGCGTTACGAACAGCATAGCTGTTCCAGGATGTGTTGCCTTCAATAAGATCCTTCTGGAGCTCGGGTCCACCAAAGGCAATCAAGAAGTGTTCGGTTACGTCAGAAAGTGGCCATCCAACTCCGTTTCCACTTGCTATGGCGTTTTTGACTCCTTGTGTTGCTTTAATTTTTTCGAGCAAAGTCAAAAACTCATCCCAGGTTTCTGGCGCCGTCAAGCCATTGGCCTCGAAGAATGATTTTCTGTACCAGAATCCCGGTTTTACTTTCGCGGTGTATGCAATTCCGTAAACAGCGCCATCTGCAGCAGTGACATTGTCGAGTGCGCCTGGAATATATGCGTCTGTATCGATCACGTCGGTCAGTTCCACAATGTTTTTTGTATTGCTGGTTATGAAACTTGACCACATGAATATGACGTCTGCAGGAGATTTCTTAGCGGAAAACTGAGCGGGTAAGACGTTGGCCAGATCCTCTGCTCTGTATGTCTGGTAGGTGTAATCAATTCCAGTCTCGGCTTTGAATGCTTCAAGAACAGGAATAAAAGCATCCATTTCACCACCCGACCAAGGACCGATTACAGAAACTGTACCGGCGAAAAGCACTGCAGAGATGAGAATTAGAACTGCCACCAAAAGCTTCTTCATCGAAAATACCCCCTTTTCAATGGATAATTTGTTTTCAGTAGTCAATTCCCTCATTGCCGCGACAAAAATTGGAGTTTTGGGCGCGCAAATCTCTAGAGTTTCTTTACACTTAGTCCTTCAGAAGATTTGACTTTCATCGGTACAAGTTTGTTCAACATGTATCAATATGTTAGTAAATAAGAAGATTGGCGCGGTTCTTCCCAGGAGATGGCGAGATCTCTAGTCTCTTCGTACCAGGACATTTGCAGAAAAGGTTTTTCGGATCGATTGCCCCGAGGATTCTTTTCAATACGTAATCATCCTTCTTGGTCTGCTGGAAGATTGTAACAGGCAAAGCACGAGGAATTTCAGGCAGAGAAAAGTCATGTCGAAGAACCGCAACGCTTTCTATGGATTGCTCTTATTTCAGTCAATTACTGCATTCCTGGTTAAAAGGAGTGATTTAATTCAATCAGAGGCGATACTTGCTTCTTGGAACCCTTCTTGCGGGAACTTAAACAATGCACTTGCGAGTTCAGGCAATTATCTGCTCAATCTCTCTTCCACACTGCCGTCGGGAAGAACGAAGTCAACTGAGTAGCTGATTATCTCATCAAGTTGAAATCTTGCGCATTCTTTCCAGTTACCTTCACAATACATTCTAATCCATTCTCCATCGATCTTGCCCTGTTCGTAAGCTTTCACGACTGGGCATTCATGATAGTTGATGCAACTTTCTCCTTCCACCTTATCACCACCTTGTTCTAGTCGTTAATTATGTTATCACAAAGGGTGGAAATTGCAATAGCCATCATTTGTAAGCCACAGCTTTTGTAATATTTTGTGCATCCGTTATACAATACTTATTATGAAGGAACAATTTTCGGGGGTGATCTAATGCAAAAGAGATGGATGCTGATCCTTGTCATATCTTTGATCCTTGTGCTTGCACTTTCCGGGTGCATTTTCAGGCGGTTCTCCGTAATGGTAACTTGTACTCCTTTGATCGAGAGGATTGAAGTAGGAAACAGAGAGAGGGATCTTCCTTACAGCTTCTCAGTTAGAAAGGGACAGACTGTGAATGTGAAGGCTCCGTTAGTTCCCGGTTATGATTTCGAGGGTTGGCTGGTAAACAATGAATTGAGAGAGGCTGCTGAAATCTCCGTCACGATTGAAGACAACTCCACAATCAAGGCAATATACAGTCCCAGACTGGTTCACGAAATTACTTATGGGGGTTCGGGAGAAGAGCTTGGAAAAGGATTGGTAGTCGAAAACTCTTCCGAGATAGTCATTGGTGTTACTTCAAACTCAACAGACAGCTCCTTGATTCTTGAAAACAAGGGCGGCAGCGATTTTTGGACCCCTTACCTTCAGTATGCGTCCAGCAACTATACTACTGAACCTCAGCTGTCCTTTGGAGGCAGCAAAGACGAGAGTCTTCTCGATACGGTAAGAATAACGGGGGGTTACGTTTCTGTCGGATGGACAACTTCCAGCGATATAGTCTATTCTGGCGGCGGTTATCCATATCACGGCGGTACGGATGGATATGTAATCATGACAAGCAACGATGGGTCGCTCAGATGGCAGACATATTTGGGTGGCAGTGGAGACGATATAGTATATTCGGTGAATACCACTATTGGTGAGAAACTTGTTGTGACTGGAATGACGACTTCTTCCGACTCCAATTTCGTAGACAGCGGCTACCATGGATCGAAAGACGGCTGGATGGCGATAATGAGTTCTAACGGCACTCTAATTACAGATCTTATAAGAGCTTACGGTGGATCTGGAGACGATGAGTTGCTTTACGGAATGCAGACCAAAGAGGGTGGGTATATAGTCTGTGGATATTCGAAGTCGTCTGACGGAAACCTGATCACCCTCAACAGGTCGACAGGAGAGGATCTGTGGATAATGAAACTCGACCCGCAACTCAACATACTCTGGCAGGATCTTCTAGGCGGCCAGAACGATGAAAGAGCGAACGTGGTAAGAGAAGTGAGTGACGGGTACATAGCGGCCGGCTTCACTGAATCCGCTGGAGGAGACGTCAATGAAAACAAGGGAGGCAGGGATCTTTGGGTACTTAAGTTCTCATTTGACGGTGAACTCGAATGGAGCAGGACATACGGCGGGAGCGAGGATGAAGAAGGATTCGATATCATCCAGACGGCAGATGGAGGATTTGCGATCTGTGGTTACACTGAGTCCTCGGACGGAGATATTAGTCATGAGAACAGAGGCATGCGAGATCTCTGGATTGTTAAGCTGGGGCCTGATGGTTATCTCGAATGGGAATCGACTCTTGGCGGATCGAAAAACGATACGGCAGCGAGAGTCAGAGAGACTGAGAAGCGCGAGCTGATAGTTATAGGAACAACCACTTCCTCAGATCGCGACATAAAACGTCAGATACAGGGGCCCTCCGACGCATGGCTGCTAAGGCTTGGAAGATGAGTGCCGAATGGGTGATTGATTGAAAGCCGAAAACATTGTTGAGAGTGAAATCGTCGCTCTTCTTAAGGAGAGTAATGAGTGTTCCGTTTGTCGCTCAATGGAGAAATCTGTAGATGTATGGGTGATAGGCGCCTTCTCGAATCTTCTTCACAACGAGAAGGCGCGTCTCGAGATGAAAAGAGATGGTTTCTGTGCAGACCATCTGAAAAGAATAACTGAACTTGCCAAAGAGAAATCAGATGTCGGATCACTGGCTGTATCGATAGTCTTTCGTGAGCTACTCATAGAGCAGCTTGCCTGGCTGAGAGTAAGGAGAAAACCAGTCTTTCGGACGAAAAGGATACCGGGACCTGGAAGCTGTGTTCTCTGTTCAATTGCCAATCAGACCGAAAAGATCTATCTCTCGGCCTTCAGCAGGTTTTTCCATAGCCTTGAAGTGAGGAAGAATTATGAAGAGTCTGGGTCAATTTTTTGCATCAATCATTCAAGATATCTTCTGAGAAAGCTCGACCAATTAACGCAAGAGTGGTTCACTGAAATTCAGAAGAGGAAATATCGACAACTTTCGGAAGAAATCGAGGAGTTCGTGTCAAAACACGACTATCGTAATAAGGTTCCGATTGGCTTGGAACGAACTGCCTGGTTGACAGCCTCAAAAGTAATCGGTGAGAGAGAATCTGGAAGTGATGTGTGGTGAGATCATGCTGATCTTTGAAAAAGATCGATCTCACAGAATCGAAATCTCTTGCGAAGTTTAGTTAGGGTTGGATAATTCACCTCAGGGAGAAAGAACTCTAAACAAGCCCAATAGTGCCTGATCTCTCATATCATCCTCGGTCATCGCTCAATAAGGATTCTGAAATCCTTGAAACCAGGCACAAAGAAGGCCCCTTTCGGGGCCGTTGCAGGAAAGTGCTTCCATTGGAAGCTTCCGGGGTGACTTCTATGCAGCCTAGTGCATTTCTTCAGTTTGTTAGTGCCTTCACGGAAACAATGCTTCAATAACTGATACCACTAATTCTTTCCGGGTGTTTCGTATCTGACTCGGCTCATTGTAACGAGGCCGCTACAGAGGATGAGGCTTTAGTCCTGACGGTTTGTCTAGAGACCAAGAGTTACTCTGTACAATCTTGTGCAACTCTCTTCAAAAAGTTTTCTGTTCTTAGCTTTTACTTCAATCTTTTCTTTAGTATTCAAGTAATATTCCCACCTTTTCGCAAATGTATTTGTCTATGTTTATACTATACTCAATAATATTGAAAATGTCAAGTCATAAAGTCAAAATACATCTTGTGAGGTTTGATTATTTCTATATATGAAGTGAAAAATGTTGCAGATATGCATTAAGTGGTGTGATAACTCTCTTTATTTTGATGAACGTCACTTTCCATAAGTATTTCTAAGGTCCGCTCTTCACGATACGCTGGAAGATGGTATGCGCGTAACATTTGTTACGGAAGAAATTCAGACGAAGAGATACGATTTTCTTGGAAGATTTGGAGGTGAAGAAGTGAGTGAGTTATTCAACAAAGAGGAGTTCTTGAAAGGGCTAATAAAAAGGCTTCATGAAGAACCAGACAGTATCGAGAGCAT
>DSBT01000394.1 GCA_011045915.1 Mesotoga infera | reverse complement strand
TTTTCATCAGCGATCAGCGGTTCCTAGATTGAGATCCCGATCAGTTTCATATCGGGATGACCAAGGAGGAGAATAGAGATGATTTCTCTGTTCATCAGCGATCAGCGGGATCTTTACTTTCAGCGTACAGCTGGTCTAATTGAACTCGTCAGCCCCTGTTTTCGCTTTCCGACGAAGTGCTGACTTGCCACCGAAGGTTACTGGCTTCTCGATTCCTATTCCTCTCATCAGAAGATTAGTAAACTGTCGAAGAGGTTTCCTCCTGACAGATTTTTCGAAAGTGGTGTGATTATCACAGGATCTTTAGACTACTCTCTTGTCCCCGTGAAAGAGCATTAGAGATCGATCGGACTTAGCCTCGTCAACTAGAGCTTTGGTGAAGCCAGATCTGCTGAAGATAGCGTACTCCTTCTCTTTGAATTCATCCCATCGCGGCAGATTTCCCCTTTCACGCAATGCTGCAAGAATATCAGTGCCGACGGGCCTTTCACTCCACTTGACTTCTCCCAATAATATTCGTCTCTCTTCTCTGTTCATGGCCACCAGATCGATTTCAGCGTTTCTATCCCACCAGCGACCGATTTCGAAGTAATTCGTTCCGCTAATCCACATGACGGCACTGCGCGCGAAATCCTCATATGTGAGTGAGAAGAACTGGTCTTCGGTATCTTTCAGGATGCTCAACAGTCTTTCCCTCTGATCGGTGAGTATGAGATCTTTGTAATAGAAAACATAACGGAAGTAGAATCTGAAGAAGTTGTCTGCTATTCTGTATAGTCCCTTCTTGCTTTTAAGCGGATCTTCACCCACTGGTACTTCTTTCTCGACTATGCCAAGAAGATTGAGAATGGAGATATATTTCATGATGCTACTTTTGTCGATACCGGTTTCGTTTATTATCTCGCCCAGTTTTCTCTTTCCGAGCGAAATTGCCCTCAAAATGGCGAAGTAGTTTCTCGGTTCTCTGAGCTCCTCATTCAGAAGAAACTCGGCTTCGGCAAACAACACCTCGTTCTGGTTGTATATCTTCTCCATGACATTTCCGTAGTAGTCATGATCGCTGTCAAACTGCTCAAGATAGAACGGTACTCCACCAAGAGTGCCCCATATCTTGAGTAAATCGTCAAATTCGTATTTCTTCTCGAAGAACTCGCCGATTTCATTGAAGGGGAACTGGTTTAGGAGAAGCTGTCCAGTTCGCCTGCCGTATAGAGGGCTCTTATAGCTCAAGACACTGTTCTCCATCACGGAGACGCTCGAACCCGTGAGAATGAGAAAGACATTCGAGTTTGACAAGTATTCGTCCCAGCCCTTTTGAAAAGACGAGATAATGCCCGGTTCTCTTTCTATAAGGTAAGGAAACTCATCTATCACGAGTATGTATCGATCGTGCTTGGAGGCAAGGTACTTGAACAGCAGCTCCCAGTTGGAGAATCCGGCTATTATGTCTTCGTCGAAGAATTCAATAACCTTCTCGGAGAGCTTCTTCAGTTGAAGATTCTCAGGCAGTTTCTCCGCCAGGTAATAGATCCCCCGTTTCTTCCTCAAGAATTCCTTTGTGAGTTCTGTCTTTCCAACTCTCCTTCTACCGTATAGAATAAGCAGTTCCGGTTTTCCCCTTTCGAATCTCTCCTCGAGATAGGCTAATTCCCTCTTTCTGCCAACAAACACAATAATCACCCACTTATTATACTTTACAGTATTATACTATATAGTATATTAATAGAAAATCATCTTCGTATCTCTCTTTCTTTCTAGATTTCCGATCAATTTCTTTGAAAGGACTCGGCATTTTGTGTTATATATACATAAGTCTTCCAGGTAATTCATGAATCTTTCCGACGCTTATTTTCTTCAACGCTATATTGATCATTTGAGGAAGAGCAATAATGTAGGACAATATCCCGTACAGGGGCCCTGAACAGGAGCCCCAAACAAAAGCATTTTGGGGCAGGCTTTCAGGGAAGGCTCTACGAGATGATGCGCGGGGATATTACTGGATGATACAACATGTTTTCGGGGCATGATACTCTCCCCTTAGAATATCTGACATGCTACTTGTAAGGATCTGGGCTTAGGTCTTGACGAAAAACGCATCCATGATCTTGGACGGGCAACGAAGGACGGCTCTTTTCAGACAGGATGTGACGTTTTAGCAAAAACCCGTCTTCATTCTCTGACGGAAAGCCATGTGTAATCCGAATCAACGGGATAACCGTTCATCAGCGCAGA
>DSBT01000393.1 GCA_011045915.1 Mesotoga infera | reverse complement strand
GATGGCTTCCGACTAACGTCGTTTCCTTCTCAGAAGATTGCACTGTCAGGCTTATCCTGTTTCCCCCGGCGCTTCTGATTTCAAGCGGCTCGGCATCTAGAAGGACATCGATGCCTTCGTCCCTCATAATTTCCAGAACCATGCCGGCGATGTCCTCGTCTTCGCGTGAGAGCAGCTGTTTATCCCTTTGAATAACCGTCACTTCACTTCCAAAACGTCTGAACATCTGCCCGAACTCCAAACCCACGTAACCGCCTCCAACGACAATCAGGTGTTCTGGAAGCTCATCGAGCTCCATTATTGAAGTCGAGTCATAGGCCACTGAATTATCCAGACCTCTAATCTCAGGTCTCGCAGGTCTCGTTCCGGTGTTTATGACGATGATGTCTGCTTCAAAGAACTCCGTACTTCCACTTAGAAAACTTATTTCTAGCTGTCTTTCCCTTACAAAACGCGCGCTGCCTTCTATCAATGATAGGTTTGGAGAATCGAGAATCCTTCTCTTGCTTCCTTCCCTGAAACTCTCAACCACTTGTTTTTTCCGCAGTATAACTCTTTCCAGATCGATAGAGAACTCGCCAGCATCAACTCCAAAATCTGCTGCGCGCTTCACCAGATGCGCTACTCTTGCGCTGGCTATCATAGTCTTTGTCGGAGTACACCCTTCATTGACGCACGTACCTCCAACTGCCTTTCTTTCCACAAGTGCGACCTTCCATCCTGCATCTGCAAGCGAAAGCGACAGGGGAGTGCCTCCCTGACCGGAACCGATAACTATCGCGTCGAATTTTTTCCTACCGTCCTTCATTTGATCACCATCCTGATGTTCAGCCATAAGCATCTCGAGCTTCCCAATCATTTGCCGAACTCTCTATTGAAAGTAAAAGGTGCGATTCTGCTTCTCTGCCTCAGTGGGATGAATGTACGAAAGATCTAGAGGGGAAAACTGTCTTGTTCTGCTTCCATAACTGAAGCACCGAGCGGACGACAATACGTTGAAAACCAAACCTGTGCCCCTTCTTATGGCGAAAGGGAATACCCCGGATGCTTCTTAGTATAGCATCGGGCAAAGCAAAACAAATGCGGAAAAGAGTCTATGCTCGGAATCTGAAATTGCTTGAAGCCGTCACTGTGTCGCGCCTGTCTTAAATCCAGTCGACAGCATAGGATGCAGAAGCCGCTGCTAGTATAATTGTATGATCAGTGCAGGCCGGTGGTGAATAGAATGACTAGATACGATGAGCGTGACACGATGTTTGCCCGGATTAACTACGAAGCAGGATCTCCCGAGTACCGTGACTACTACTCCATGCATCCTGAGTTGAAAGAGGTGGATGACGAACTGCGTAGCAAACCGGATCTGTGCGACGCAAGCTCCCTCTCTTATGATCCGATTGAAGCTTCAGAAATCCGTTCGAATTTCTCCCTTATAGAAGACCTTCGGCCTCTATGCGAGGGCAAACCATCATCCGGCAAACTCCGTGTTGAACCGTCGGACATTACGGATCAAATTAAGCTTATGGCCCTTGATTATGGGGCAGATCTCGTAGGCGTCGCAGAAATGAAACCGGAGTTTTATTACGGCCACAGAGGCAGGCATCGAGAACACTATGGAAAGGAAATAAGCGATCTACTTCCTTTTGGAATCGCATTCGCGGTTGAAATAAGGAAGGATATGATTGACAGCGCACCGGCGATGACCGCAATGGTCGAGAGCTCCAGAACGTATCTGAAGGCAGCGACGATCGGACTAAGCATCTCCTATTTCATTCGAAGTCTGGGATACTCGGCCAGAAATCATATGGACGGAAATTATCTCGCAATTCTCCCTCTAGTGGCGGAAGCTTCAGGACTTGGCGTTTTCGGAAGACACGGCCTTCTTGTCTCTCATAAATTCGGACCAAGAGTCAAGCTCGGGCTTGTAACGACGGATATGCCTTTGAAGTGCGACCAATCAATCGATGTTGACCTAGAGAGCTTCTGCGGCAGCTGCGGTATTTGCTCAACAAAGTGCCCTGCTTCTGCAATACCCGTCATTGGAAAGGAGAACGTCAACGGAACCAGGAGATGGAGAATTAGTCACGAGCTCTGTTACTCTTATTGGAGGACGAATGGAACCGATTGCGGTATTTGCATTAGGGTCTGTCCCTTCTCGAAAGGGATCGGCTTTTCACAGTCCATGTAATCAAAAGGCAAAACGCTCCGATTCTGAGATCCTCGACTGCTTTCTCTAACCTGCTTAGACGGTAGAAAGGCTTCCGTTTTCATCGAATTTGGGTTTTTGAAGGATCATATGTAAGAATAACTATATGAGACTATAGGAGGGATTACCATGAATGAAGTACTCAGTACAATTATCGAGTGGGCCATCAGAATAGGGATTAGCGTTGTAATCCTACTGCTGGCAAAATGGCTGGCAGGTCTCTTCTACAAAGCATTCATGAAGTTCGCGGAGAAGACATCCGTTGTCTCCACTCAATATCAAAAAACCATGAGAACTCTGTTCAATCTGGCGTTCTACGCTCTGGCTGCCTTTATAATCATCTCGGTTCTCTTCAAGAATCTGGCTCCTGTACTAGCCGGACTCGGAGTATCAGGTATTATTGTAGGTCTCGCAGTCAAAGAGCCTCTAGAGAATTTCATCTGCGGAATTCTTATAATGCTCAACAAGTTGGTTTACGAAGGGGAAGCCGTGGACATTGGCGGAACCTCAGGCGGGATTCAGGAAATAAAACTGAACCATGTCCTTCTGAAGACATGGGATGGAAAGCTTGTTACCATACCGAGCAGGAACGTCTGGGCAGCCACTATAGTACACTTTTGGCCGGAAAACATCAGAAGAAACGATCTCAATGTTGGAGTTTCCTACTCAAGCGATCTTAACAAGGTGATGAAGATTCTCGAAGAGTCAGTAAATTCCTATGAGAAGCTATATGTAGATGATAAGCATAAACCGATGATACAGTTCACCGGTTACGGCGCATCTTCGATCGACTTCGTCGTGAGATTCTGGGTGGAGAGGCCGGACTTCATCGCTTCAAGCACAGAACTCGCGAAGATAATAAAATCGAACTTCGACGAAAACGGAATAGAGATACCCTTTACCCAGGTTGATTTGCACATAGTCGACGGCCCGAAAGAAGGTATAAAGCTGGCCGGGAAAGAAAGCTGACCGAAACCGTGGTTGGGGGTGGCAGTGTGCCAAGAAGGCGAAGAAGGAAACTTC
>DSBT01000392.1 GCA_011045915.1 Mesotoga infera | reverse complement strand
GGAACAAATGGGGTCAGACTCCGATTTTCCCATTAAGAAGAGAAATCGCAGACCAAAATCTGTGAGGGTTTTCTTCAAGACAGAAACGAAAAGTTAGCAAAAAATCGAGTCTGTCCCTTTTGCCCTTTTGCTACGGGCATTGCGGACTTGTGCTTTTTCTATCTCATTAAACCCTGCACGCAGCGCTGTGGAGGCCGAAGCGTCGTTATCGCCCCAGCAATGCCAGCCGATTCTATCGAAGCCCCGTTCGATTGCCCCGTTAACCATCGCGTCTATCACCATCGACGCAAAGCCTCTGCGCCTGTACTTTTTGTTCGTTTGAATCCCTATTTCCACCCGATTGCCCGACACGTAATCTGCGAGCGACCAGCTGACGGCCTCGGTATCGGTATGAATACATAAGCCAAATCCCTTCTCAAGAAACCTCTCTTTAGATCTCCACGGATCCTCTACCCATTTGCGGACATGTTCGTCCCCGTCGAGTCTTCTATCCAGAAAATCCCTGTCCACATTTGACAGATAGAAGCCGGTCGGCAGATCGATCTCCCGGGTTTTCGGTTTATCCAGAAGAAAGCTCCTGCGGAAATACCTTCTCGGATAAGTGTCTTTCAGGATCAGAGGTATATACTCTTCCCAGGCCTGCGGGTATGTGTACAGCGTGAAATCGACGCACCTGCTGGATTCGTTCCCGATAGCGTAGAGTTCTTCCCTTATTACCCGGTTAACCTCAATTGCCCTGCCCTCTGAAGGCTCTCCTTCGAGATAGAACCCTGAATCGCCGGAGATCTCCCAAACGAAATACGTATCGGGACTCATCACATCATCGGCATAGACAAAGCCTTCGACATCCTCCTGTAAGACGGCCCTGACCGAAAGATACCTGTCAAGTCCTCTCACGAGGGGTATGACTTTTGAGTATTGACTTTTGTCCAGTCTCTTTATCATATAGATTATTCCTCCCTTTTTTGAAGTATCTCTTATGATCCGGGGGAGGTTATGAAATGCTTTCGCGACTTTTATGCATAGAAGACACCGGCCGTGGACTTATGGTTGTTTCACATCTACGACCAAGAGGATTTTACCATAGATAGTAATACACAAATCCTTCGAATTCAGTAGATCTGGATAACAGCGCAATCCTCAACGAAGCTACTTCCGATGTATCACGAAAACTTCATCAAAAGATTCACTAGCTTTGTTCTACATCTCTTAGTATCTAGTACCCAGTATGCTAGAGTAGAAGGAACATTTTTCAATCCGTACTCTTGCACAAACAACTTGAGCTCGCTGATAGGTTCTAATTTAACTCCCCAATCTCTGTTGTAGCGCGCATAGTCTCTCATAAAAGTATCTATGATCACTCTCTCTTTCTCCGTAAGTTGAAGATACCCAGAGATGAATTCTTCGCTTTTTCTTTTCGGCATGACATCCAAGAACTTCATTGCAGCGTCTCTTCTACCTTCAAGAAAGGGATGAAGATCGAAAAGTTGTCCAATGAACTTCATTAGCTCGTATCGCCTCTTAGCTATCTCTTTAAGCGTATGCAGATCAATTGAACAAGCTTCAACTATTCTTAATAACACGCCTTTTCGGCACAAATAGGGAAAGCTACCCATTCTATCTCGAAGAGCAGAGTAAGTTGAAAGAACTAGCTTCTTCGCATCATTTGATGAAAGCTTTCCGAGTTCATTAATGGCTATCTCGAAACTTTCTTCGACTTTGGATTTCACATACTCGTTAACAATCGGGAAAGGATCATTTAAGAGATCTACGGCTATTTCCAATCCGACGATTATCTTCCTAAGAGTCACACCTCTTATTCTTCTTGTTATGCCGTTCAGCAAGTAACTCAAATTATCCCACGCCACACATGTTTTTCTGCTCGTGTTCTTAACATTTTCTATGTGTTTTTTCAAGTATGATCTCGTCAAGTCTTCGTTTGGATACTCCGATTGTTCAAGCTCAACAACTGCAAGCCTATCCCGCAGCGTTTGCAGTGGACCGTCCTTCTCAAAGCCAGTCATTCTTTGTAATTCGATGGTGTTGTACAGCCCTTTATCCTTACTCTCATGTTGGATAATTGAAAGAGTGTCCAGTACACACGAAGCAGAGCTAAGCTTTTCATCGTAGTAACCTGAATAATAGGCAGCTCTCTCCGCTAGCTTCAACGAATATTCTATGTTATCCTGCTTCATGTACCATGAATAATCGTTGAGTACATTAATTAACCCCTGTGGATCTTCAAGTTTCTTTGCCATTTTCAAGGCTTCTTCAAACAAATCTCGAGCCTGATCTCTGTTCCCCCTCTGAGCAGCGCTTCTTGCTCTTCCAACTAGGAGAAGTATTTTCGCAGAGCTCTCTTTCTCGTATACTTCACTCCAGACCCTAAAAACCCTGATTTCTCTTTCTGGATGGTAGAGACCGTAATAATTGGTAAGCGCCCATGCGACTTCTTTGCGCACTCCAGAAGGTATTCTTCCAAACTCTCTTCTCAGTTTGTTGTATAGTTCGTCATTTTCATCATTTGACACAAGCAGCTTTAAAGAAAGTAATAGATAGAAGAGACTGCGATTCCTCGTGCTTCTATTTAATCCATGTTCAATCATTGAGACAATAGCAGAAGAATCTTCTCCGGCATACATGCAATCAAGAATTTTGATGAACTCTCTCCATTCTGAGGTGGGGAGTTTATCCATGTACATATTGACAATAGGTCTTGAGTAGAATATTCCAAATTCGCCATTAAGTAGACTAGGTATCTTGCGATTCAACTCAACTCTCCTTCAGCTACTGCAAAGAAAGAAATAGGTTTGCTCTTGAGTTTTCGCCAATCTAACAAGAACAAGCTCTAACACATGAAGAACTATAGTGTTATGCATCAAAAAAGACAATTGTCTTTGAGTGCAACGAAACATAGACCTATAATTGTCTAATTAAGAGCATTATAGCAGATAGGAACTTGAAAATCATATCCAAAGATCTATAATCTCTACTGTACCGAAAAAATTGGCTGTCCGGAGGTCTTGGGAAAATTAATGGATCCATCATGTTATGAAGGAGGTTCCGAAGTGGAAGATCTAAAGGAAGAAATCAAAGAGTTTTACGAGTTCTTCGACTATTCTTGGATGAAAAACATTGAAGAGCCCTGGTGTCACACAGCAATAGTTATCTGGTAATCAATTACCTGAGTACTGAGTACAACAATTCCCGAACTTTCAAACGAGTATATTCAATCAAGTTGTAAAAAAATACTGTCAAGATCTCCGGGTTATTACATCCATATCTGGACTTTAGGGGTAATTTCATCATAGAAATGCATCAGAATACTCCTATCGAAGAATAAAGGAGATAGTATATGGCTGATTCGGCGTATCTTTTATCACCTGAAGTACGATTGATAAGTACCAACAAAGGGTTTTGGGAGATTCGTTTGGACAGAAACCTGCACCGCTTCATCTCACAAACACAGGGTTACATACTGTCCTTATGCGATGGAACTAACACTTTGAACGACATAATCAACCAGGTTGCAAGACTTTATGACAAGAGTTTTGATGAATGCTTAGAGAAGGTAAGTGGATTCCTAGAGGAAGAGGTCTTAAGCGGTGCAGTAAACTACCTTGATAGAAAACTATCCGCAAAAATCAACCCCTATGAAGAGATGAAATTCATGTTCGTTCCACAGATGGCAGATGATTTTATAGTCTCTGAAGAATTAGAGAGCATAGGCATTATCCTGACAGAAAGATGTGATTACAACTGTATCTATTGCTTTGGAAGTTATGGAAGAGCCTCAACACAGGCAAAGGAACTTACACTAGACAAGGCAATTAGCATAATTAGAGAGGCCCGTAGCCTCTCGGCTGAGCACATAATACTCTCAGGAGGAGATCCATTTGAATATAGAGGAATCCTTGATATTCTAGATGTTGTACGTTTAGAAGGATTCAGGTCTTGCGAGATATCGTCCAAAGGTATCAGATTGACCAAAGAATTCATAAAAGACTTGAAGAAAACCGGACTGAAAAGAATTCAAATTAGCATAGATTCACTCAATGCCGATAGTAATGACTACTTATCTGGAACAGCGAGATCATTAGAATATGCGTTCCGTGCAATCTTCTGGTCAAGATGGTATGGGATTGATGTTAGTGCAAGGTCTACCGTCACTCGAATGAACTACAAAGAAATAGGGGCCTTTATAGATAGTCTTTGTCACATGGGTATAAAGCAAATAAGGTTAGTATCTGTAATTCCGGTTGGTAAGGCACTTGCTGAGATGGCTCTCTCATCCAAGGAAGCAAACTATGTTTCTGGACTCGTCGAAGCAGCCAGAAGTGAGCACAAGGAAGCTCAAATCGAATTTTTCTCTCCAAAGGCAGGGTCACCACTATATTGCTCTGGTGGAAAGACATCATTGTTCGTGTACCCTGATGGAGATGTTAGTATATGTGATCTCGCTTCTCAGATCAAAAACAACTTCCATCTAGGAAATGTCTACAATGACTCTCTAAAGAATTGTTTGAGGAGATCTCGCACTGTGAATACGAACAGTATAGAAGCTTGCCGACAATGTGCTGCAAGAGAGGTTTGCAATGGAGGTTGCCGAATTATATCTTATAGCTTCTATCGCAATCTTGATAGTCCCTATCCTCTATGCAACATGGCAGGTAACAACTCCAGCACTACTAATAATAGTTTTCTCGACTTTCAAGAGGGAAAGGGGTATGAGGAATGAAGTTCGGTCTTCGCACTAAGAACAGAAACTTCACGATCTACTATTTTGGTAGATCTGTATCTCTCCTCGGGAGCGGAATACAGTCTCTTGCCCTTTCGCTGTACATATTAGACATAACTGGCTCGGGTAGGGCCATGAGTACTTTTCTCGTTATAAGCATCTTGCCCAAAATCATCTTTGCCCCTCTTGCAGGAGTTCTTGGAGACAGGATCAATAGAAAATCGATAATGGTACATCTTGATTTGCTTCGCGGCGCTATTATTCTTTTCATGTGCATTCTGACCTTCAACGGACATATGGGGATCATTTATATATATTTGTTTCAGCTGATAATTTCCACAATAGATATATTCTTTGATCCTGTTACAAGATCTATTCTTCCAGACATAGTCAAAGAGAGTGATCTAATCTATGCGAATTCTATCGTAAACGCCACAGATAGCCTAAGTTACGTAATTGGACCGATTCTGGGCGGAGTCCTCTATCCCATCGGAATGGGGTTTGTCTTTCTGGTTAATTCAGTGACTTTCATTGCATCTGGTATTTCTGAAATCTTCATAGACTACAAGAAGAGTTCTCTCAATGGAAAATTGACCATGGAGCAAGTCTGGAAGGACTTTAAGAATGGACTGATAGCCTTGAAAAGACTATCAGGTGTCTTGAGGATGATGTCTTTTATAACGCTCACAAACCTCATCATGGGTCCTGTGATTTTGCTCGTTGTTCCTTTTTTTGCAAGGGAAGTTGCTAAGTTCGACAGTTATCAATATAGTATTATCAATTCTTCGTGGCTCGTAGGGATTACTCTGGGAAACATTATCCTTTCAGCAATTGTGGGAAAGTTCGCAAGAAAGAAAATAGTCCTGATCGGATTGCTTCTTCAACTTATATTCTTCTATATTTTCTGCTGCCTTAGCTTTCCGTGGTTTGTAAGTTTCTTCGGAGAAAGGTCGTGGGTATATGTTCTGGTGCTAACGACACTTTTTGCTGCAATTGGATTCTTCAACGCGTTTGTCAATACTCCTGTTGGAGTGTATTTCCAAATGGCAGCGCCTTCTGAAATCAGAACCCGGGTTCTTTCGGTAATCGCTCTGATTGCCCAGATAAGTATGCCTGTAGGAATGGCTCTTTATGGATTTGTAATAGACAGATTTCCTGCGCACCTTGTTATACTGTTTTCTCTGATTCTCACAACCTGCATAACTCTCTTCTATTCCTTGATGAATTCTTTCGAGCTTCTTGAATCTGAGCAAAAGTAGGATAACCCATAACTCACGAAGTGCGTGAATGTTACAGCTAATAGAAAGGAGCAAGAGAAGGAGAGCGGAAACAGGAATCGAGGAGATGGAAGTCGATTTTGACCTGTTCCAAGAGTAAAGACCTGAGCATAGAGATAGCTCTTTGGATCGTTTCGAAGACTTTATACCTCTTTGTTTGAGACTTAGTCTTCTCGAGAATGAATCGGTGAAGGTCATTGAAAATCAGATAGGCAAGAATAACCAGGATAGTCCAATGCTTGTGGCCATCTTCAGTTGAGAGTCGGGCTTTGCCGAGCGAGAAGTGTTGTTTGGCAGTCTTGAAGTAGGACTCTATGGACCATCTGTTGAGATAATACAGAAAGATATCCTCAGATGAAAGCTCAGTATCTGAAGAGACTAGGGTGGTTCTTCTCCCATCATCCAGCTCGGCCACAACTATCTTGAGAGGAACTCTAACAGACTTGAAGCGAACAACTCTCTGGTGTAATCTGACGGTTCTATCTCTTATTATGGCTTCCTCTGAGAAATCACGAACAGAGTTCTGGTAGTGGGATACTCTGGTAATAGAGTCTTCAAAGGAACAAATGGGGTCAGACTCCGATTTTCCCATTAAGAAGAGAAATCGCAGACCAAAATCTGTGAGGGTTTTCTTCAAGACAGAAACGACAAGTTAGCAAAAAATCGAGTCTGTCCCTTTTGCTACGGGGAACTGAAGAGCGGACTCGATCTTCGTCCTATATACCATTACACAGACGCGAGGGTGAAGGGACACATAATGATCTGTTTCCTTGCGCTTGTAATGGAGACTGCCTTATGCAGAAAGTTGAAAGAGATTGGAAGTGCTTTCTCTTACGCAGAAATACTTGAAGACTTGAAAGAGATAAGGGCAGTTGAGCTAACGGTAGAAGGCAAACGCTTTCTTGCAAGGACTGAAATGATGGGCAATGCTTACGACGCTTTCAAAGCACTCAAAATAAGACCCCCGGAT
>DSBT01000391.1 GCA_011045915.1 Mesotoga infera | reverse complement strand
TAATGTATCTCCGAAGTTTCCGTCGCTTTGACGGAGCTGTACAGCTCTTTCAATTCTGAATGGATCGTTCTTGAAAAGACCTTGCGGGCAAGAACCTCGAAGGAAGCTTGAGCTTCAAGGCAGCCCCGACTACCACAAGTGCATTTATTTCCGTTCTGCGAGATTGTCATGTGACCGAACTCTCCGCTTCCTGCCCCGGTAAGGTGCAGTTTGCCGTCGATTGCTACTGCGCCTCCTATACCTACTCCTAGAGTTATGAATACACAGTTCTTGTGATTATTCACATCACCCTTCCAGAATTGGGCGAGAGCAAAAGAATCTACATCGTTCATCACAAAGGTTTTCTTTCCGGATCGTTCCGAGATCAGTTTCGCTATTGGAACTTCCTGCCAGTTCAGAAGGAAGGAATTCTTTACAACGCCTTTGAGTGAATCTACAATGCCTGACACGGCGATGCCTATTCCCAAAAGGCTTTCGCCCATTAGTCCGTTCCATTCCTTCAGAATGGTTTCCGTTGTTGAGACGACTTCTTCTGGAGTCTGATTCTCCAGGAGCCTTCGCTCACTTACAAGAGCGATCCCAAAGAGGTCGGTCAAGGAGTAGTCAAGATATCCCACGCCTATCTTCAGCCCGAGCACGCAGAGCTTCTTCGGCTGGATGCTTAGTAGGATCGGCTTTCTTCCGCCTGTTGAGTCTGCGACTCCGGTTTCAGCCACCAGACCGCTTTCAATCAATTCTCCCACTACTTTCGTAACCGTTGCGGGACTTAGGCCTGTGAGCTTTGCCAGGCTCGCCCTGTCTATTCCTTCATTCGAATAGATTCCTCTCAGAAGCAGTTTCTCGTTTATCTCTTTCATTATCTCTTTACTGGCTTTGCTTGCCACGGCAAACCTCCAGGGAAGGGGCCGGGAACGAATCCCGGCCCGATCTTCAGATCAGTTTAACTTTATGGATCTCTCCAGTTCTGCCTGAGCATCGTTTAGCGCCTGTTCCGGAGTCTTTTCTCCGTATCTGGCCGCTTCTAGATGTCTGTTCACTATGTCTGCCATCTCGTTGAACTGCTCAATTACAGGGGGCGTTACGAGAAAGTCCAGAGACTTGAATACGACTTCTTTGCTCTCTGGAGGCGTGGTCTGCTTGTAGAGCTCAATTATCTCGGGGTATGTCACCGGTGGTAGCTCCCAGCCCGCTTCGATTCTGATCTTTGCAACATCTATGTCTCCTGAGAGGAAACTTATCCACTTGAAGGCCGCGTCAACTTTCTTCGAGTCTTTGCTGATCGCAAGACCATTTGCGAAGAAATGTGTCGCCTTGCTTGTGTTTCCTGGCTCAACAGCTATGTCCCAGTTGAAGTCGCAGCTTTCTTTGAATGTCGAGAAGGCCCACGTTCCAGTAACGATCATTCCAATTCTTTCGACTTCAAAGAGATCCCAGTCTCCCATGCCTGCCATCTGAGCATCATTCGGCATAACGTTCGACTCGATGATCCTGTCTACCATATACTGCAGAGTCTCGATATTCTGAGGACTATTCAGTGTGAAGGCCGTCTTGTCTTCGTTGAGAATGCTACCACCGTTCTGCTGAACCATCTTGTAGAATTCCCAGAACTGAACTGGCTGATAAATCCCAAAGGTCATGGCATCCAAAGCCCTGATTTTTTTGGCCGCTTCCAGTTCATCTGCCCAAGTCCAGTCTTCTCTCGGATGTTCGGCGCCTGCCCTGTCGAAGAGGTCTTTGTTGTATATCAGTACCACGTTGGAGAAACTGAATGGCAAGCCGTACTGCACACCATTGTCTGAGAAGGCGTAAAGCGCCCTTTCATTCAACACGCTGGTATCGAAACCAGAGGAGGTAAGAAGACTGTTCAGGTCTAGTAGAACGTCCTTTTTGGCATAGGTATAGAAGTTCTCGTAGTTCAACTCGAAAGCGTCAGGGGCATTGCCACCGGCTACGACGGTCATCAGTTTGGTGAAGTAATCGCCGAAACCTACGGTTTCGATTTCTACGTTAATATCCGGGTTCTGTTCCTCGAAGATCTCTTTCATCTCTTCAAGATACTTCGCGTTTGCATCTGCTGAAGAGAAGTTCATGAACTTGATAGTCGTTACACCGAGTAGAGAGGTTGTCAATACCATTGAGGCAACCACTAGAACTACCAGAAACCTTTTCATTGAATCACACTCCTTTTAGCCTTTTATACCACCTACACTGAGCCCCTGTTCGAAGTATCTCTGAGCGAATGTGTAGATTAGCAGTATTGGTATCATAGATATTAGAGCCCCGGCCATAAGCATGTTGTAGTCGCTCTGGTGCTGGCCGTTTAGCAGACTGAGACCGACCGGCAGCGTCATCTTGTTCTTGTCTGTTAGAACTATAAGCGGCCACAGGTAATCGTTCCAGGCTCCCATAAAAGTGATAACGGTTAGTGTAGCAACTGCGGGTTTGGACAGCGGCAGTATCATTTTGAAGAAGATCCTGAAATGCGATGCTCCGTCGAGAACAGCAGCTTCAACGAAGTCATCCGGTATGGTTCTCATGTACTGCCTGATCATAAATGTACCAAATGCATTGAAGAGAGATGGAAGCATGATTCCCACATAGCTGTTTAGCAGCGAAAGATGCTTCAGAGTGAGGTAGTTGGGAATCATTGTGATATTGGCAGGAATCATCATTGTTGCAATGTAGATGCCGAACAAGACCTCTCTGCCTCTGAATTTGATCTTCGAGAAGACATAGGCGGCCATGCACGCAGACATTACCGTAACGAACGTGATCAGCACCGATATG
>DSBT01000390.1 GCA_011045915.1 Mesotoga infera | reverse complement strand
GCCAGGTCGGACCTGAAACCGGTTCGATGCTGGGTATTCCCGTCGCCACTTATGTTTCGAAAATAGTTGAGCTAGATGGATCGGGCATAACAATTGAACGCGAAGTGGAAGATGGAAAGGAAGTGTGGAAGCTTCCCCTGCCTTCACTTGTTTCGGTGACTAAGGACGTCAATGAACCCAGACTTCCGACATTGAACGGAAAGAAACTCGCCAGAAACTTCCCGGTAGAGAGGATCGGTAACGATTCTCTTGGAATAGATCCATCGGAGATCGGCTTGACAGGATCACCCACAAGGGTAGTAAGGATAGGAACCCCGAAGCTCTCGAGGATGGTCGAGATGTATGAGGGGAGCAATATTAGAGATGGAATAGATGAGATAAAGAAGAGGTTGGTACCCTATCTGGAGGTGAACCATGAATGATCTCCTGGTAATCGCAGAAAAAAGAGGAAGTGAAATCCACTCAAGTACATTCGAACTACTTGGAAAGGCAAGGGAGTTATCCATGAAGCGGCCTCTTACGGTTTCCGTAGTGATCCTCTCCGACAAGTCTGTCGAAGAGGATTCGTCCAGCTCTCTCTTCTCAGGTGGAGCTGATCGAATCATCCTGGCAGTTGATGGAAGCTTCAAGAGATTCAATTTCGAACCATACACTAAGACTCTGGCCGCTATAGTAAGAAAGTTATCACCTGAAATCGTTCTCGCACCGGCCACAACTTCCGGCAGAACCTTTATGCCGGGACTGGCGGCTCTCTTGAAGACAGGCCTGACGGCAGACTGCACCGGTCTCGATATAGAGGAGGGAACGGGAAACCTTCTGCAAACGAGGCCTGCTATAGGCGGCAACATAATGGCAACTATAAAGACCCCGAATCACAGACCTCAGATGGCCACCGTGAGACCAAAAACATTCTCGCCTCTTAAGGAAGCATATCAAAGCAAATGTGAGCTGGTTCACTTTGACGTGACTCCGGATTTGACCCAAACGGCAGCGAAACTCATAGAGTTCCATCCAATAGGAGAGGGCCAGAAGGGTGTTCAGGACGCCGAAGTGATAATCGCTGGAGGCATGGGACTTCGAAAGGTTGAGAACATGGAACCGGTCTACAGGCTTTCAAAGCTTATTAACGGAACAGTCGGCGCTTCAAGAAAGATCGTTGATTCGAAGTGGGTCGGACACGAAGCTCAAGTAGGATTGAGCGGCCATACAGTAAAACCGAAGATCTACATAGCCGCAGGGATTTCGGGCGCCGTTCAGCATATTGCAGGAATGCAGACAGCGGAGTTTATCGTTGCGATAAACAGAGACAGAAACGCCGCGATTTTCAATTTCGCAGATATTGGGCTTGTTGGAGATGCGGTCGAGATTCTGAATGAACTTGCCGAGTCGCTTGAGTCGGAGGTGAAGAAATGAATTACGGACAGTTGAACGCGGACCTGATTGAAGAATTGCAATCTCTTCTCAAAATCTCAGTCAAATACGATGAGGAGTCATTGGATAGATATTCGAAAGACGAGACGGCAGAATTGAGAGCCGTCAGACCGGAAGTCGTCACATTCCCTGTAAGCACTGAGGAAGTGTCGGAGATCATGAAATTTGCAAACAGACACATGATTCCAGTTACGCCAAGAGGTGCGGGAACGGGCCTTTCGGGAGGCGCCGTGCCTTCGTACCGCGGAATCGTCATGAGTTTCGAGAAGATGAACAGGATTCTTGAATTCGACGAAGCAAACATGATGATTACCGTTGAACCGGGAGTGATAACCGGTGAGATTCAGAAACTTGCAGACAAGCATAATCTCGTTTACGGAGGTGATCCCTGCAGCAGCGAAAGTTCCTCGATCGGAGGCAACGTTGCGGAGAATGCCGGTGGAAACAAAGTCATGAAACATGGACCGACGGGATACCATGTTTACGGCCTTGAGGTGGTCCTGCCCTCGGGAGAGGTGACGCACTTCGGAGGAAAGAGACTTAAGGACGTCAGCGGTCTGGACTTCGTCCACCTCATGGTCGGATCTGAAGGTACACTGGGAATTGCCACGAAAATAACCTTGAGGCTGCTGCCAAAGCCGAAGTATTCGGTGGCGCTGCTCGTACCATACCCGGACATCGATACGGCAATTGCCGCAGTACCCAGGCTGATGAGCGGTTCTGGTGTCGTCCCAACTTCCCTTGAGTTTATGGATGGTTCTTCCATAAGGGCGGCCTGCAGCTTCCTGAATATCGAATTCCCTTATTCCGATGCCGGCGCTCACCTGATAATTGAAGTCGAAGGCAACAGCAAGGATTCGATATTCGATGATTACGTAAAACTAGGAGAAGCCGCTATCGAAGCGGGCGGTCTAGAAGCCTTCGTGGCAGACAACCGAAATACAAGAGACAAACTATGGAAGGCGAGAAAGTCGATTGCGGAGGCACTGGCTGCAATAAGCCCTGTGCATAGTATGGAAGACGTCTCCGTTCCGATGGCAAACATACCCAAGTTGATAAAGAGGTCTGAAGAGATCGCAAAGAAGTGCGGGCTAGAAATGATCGCCTTCGGACATGCCGGCGACGGAAATGTCCACGTGACTTTCATAAAGGGGGAGCTTCCTCAAGAAGAGTGGAACAAAAATCTCCCGCTGGCCGAGAAAGAGCTCTTTGACGAAACGACAGAGTTAGGGGGCTGCATCAGCGGAGAACATGGTATAGGTATCAAGAGAAAGAAGTACCTTGCATCAATTGTCGACGAAGCTCAACTTGACCTAATTCGAGGCATAAAAAAGGCCTTTGATCGAAACAACATACTAAATCCGGGGAAGATCGTGGATCTTTGAAAAACCGGGGTCGGGGGTAGCGGGCTGGGGTTTGGAAAGAGCAAGGGATCAGTTGTAAGTTGCAAGTTCCAAGTTGTGAGTTGTAAGACCGGGGTTGGGGGTCTGAGGTCAGGTGTTGGAAAGAGCGGAATAAGATGAAAGGCTGGCTTCGCCAGGAAGTGAGGCTCGCTGGCGCGAGGAAGTGATGCCCGGTATCACTTCTTTAGAGGCTTGCCGTCATTGCGTCCACTGATGCCCCTTAGTGCAATGCGTCCCGCCGAAGGGGAGACTGGCCAGGCAAAGCCTGATGGTCACGTGTAGCATAACTGGCTATAATAGAATCGACTCATAATTATTTCATTCTACATATAGAACAGATTATCGAACAGAATGGAGGTCACTATGGATTCTAGAGAAGAGCTGGTCCTTTTTGCAAGGCTGGCGTGGGACAGAAGACTTACCGAGAGTACCGGCGGAAATATGAGCGTCAGAATAGGAGATCATTTTTTGATAACCCCCACAACAATGGTAAAGCACTTTCTTACTGAGGAGGATCTTGTCGAGGTAGATCTGGATGGCAGGAAAGTAACCGGAAGTCGCGAACCATCCTCCGAATACAGGATGCATCTGAAGATCTACAGAGAGTGTGAAGACGTGCTTTCCGTCTTCCACGCTCATCCTGTCTACGCAACCACTATGGCAGTTCTACAGAAGAAATTTCCTGTAAATGTTCTTCCGGAAACGGCGCTCATGCTGGCTCCGATAACTTATCTTCCTTACAGAATGCCCGGCACGGATGATTTTGCAGATATATTCGATGAGGGCTTGAAGCAGGGTTCGAGAACCTTCGTTTTGAGAAACCATGGGGTAACTGTCGGTGGAAGCAGTATCGAAGAGGCATATGCTAAGCTCGAGACATTGGAGTTTCTGGCTCAGATCACTCACCTTTCCGGTGCCGAACCCGGTTACCTAGAAATCCCTTCCGAAGATGTGGAGAAGTTCTTGAAAAAAATTAGAGGATCGAAGGAGTAGTCACAGGCAATATCTGGATTTTCCGAGAGAATAGCTGTCTTGAACATACAATCAAAATTACAGGAGAAGCATAATCTCTCGGGTTACTTCGCAAACGAAAAGAATGAGTATTATCTGCTCTTTACTCGAAAACCTTGATTTGTCAAAAGAATTCATCCATTTGAACACGAAGCAGGTGCCCTCAATCGGATTTGACGATTTTTGAACCGATTTCACTCTTGATTGAATCGTTTAATTCCAGAGGGTTTGATAACGACTGCAAAATCAAATTGCACATGAGAAGGCAGTCTAGTGCGTTCGTAGCTTTTTTCTAGATCAAGAGTCTCTCTACTGGGTAAATCAAAAAGAGGCAGTGTCTATGACACTGCCTCTTAAATCGGAGCCTTATCAGTAGATTACTATCGAAGTGGAAGCAGAAGCGGGAATAGCCCCCTCCAGCTCGGCAATGGCCATGATATCGTAGGATCCTGGATCGAGATCTTCGATGGCACTGGCCGGTATCACGCACTCGAAAAGACCGGCTTCGGTCATTGCGGCTTCGAACTCGAGTGCTTCCTGTCCAACTATCAGAGATAGAGTAACCTTTCCTGTTGTTGCAGGAACTGCCTCATCTATCGGATAAGTGACTTCTGACACGTAGACACTTACGGGAAGATCGCTGCCCTTAGCTACAAAAGCAGGTGTTTCCAAACTGTTTATCTCCATCCTAACCGCTTTCAGTGCTTCTATCCAATATGTATCTTCGTACGGATAGTCGGGATCTCTGAAAGCTCTCAATTCCATGTAGTTGGAAGTCGAGTCGAATTTCGACAGATAGAAAGGCCCATTACTGATGTAGGCATGGCCGTAATCATCTATGAATTCAATTGCAGCCTCGTATCTACCAATCACATACTCCTCGTCAACAAATTCCTTAATGTAGTTAGGAATATGCTTCCTTTCCTTCATTTCGACAAGTTTAGCTCTGATGTCTTTCACACATGCAGGAGCAATAGCATCCACTTCGGTGAAGGCAGGATCCATCGTAATTGAGTAAGCGGTACCTGATTTGCTGCCTTCAGTTACAAGTAGCGACATGGCCTCCGCTATCTCCCAGGCACAGCCGACTGGATGGCCTGACGAAGAAACGCTTATACCAGGCGCTCCCCAGCTGGCAACCCTGTCTTTGCTCGCCGGGAAGTTGTAATTGAAGTAGACGGTTATTGTGTTGTCCTCGTTAAGAACCCAACCTATGATTGTATCGAGACCGCTCTGAAGAGAGGAAGAATATGCCTGTTCGTACTGGAGGTCGTCATCGCTCTCTTTGTTTGCCCACTCCATCTGGAATGCCTGAGCATAGAGAAAGTCGACGACCGTAATAGGCTGCCCATGGTGAAGTTTACCAAACTTGAATTCGTAGGTAGCCATGGAGATCGACTTGCTTCCTTCTCCAACTTCTAGCCAGGCTTCGTTAAACGGGCAGTAGTTGATAGCAGTTGCGGGTACTTCGTAATCTCCGACAACGTCTCCTTCTTCATTACGTCGCGCCTTCGTCTGAACTTCGATCGGCACCGCCCTAAGAGGTGTTGGAATAGCCGAAGCTGGGCTCTCGAACATCGCTGGATCGTAAAGGTTTTCGGCAATGTAGTTCGAATATACACTGTCAAAACCGTCTGTTCCTATCGGGTCCCAGGCATCCATAAAGAGAGAACCCATAGCCGAGAACTGTGTTATGAACAGCGTTCGGTCATCGGTAACGGCCGTTCTTATCGACCATGTGTTCAGACCGTCTCCCAGCCCATAGGCAAACCTCTGTTCTAGTCTTGATTCGTTGGCGACAAAGAAGTCGAGCTGATTGACAACGTATATCCTGACAGCCTCTTCCAGACCTAGTTCAAGGCCTCTGAGCGCAAGTTCCCAGTACTCCTCTTCTGTCAGGAAATTACCAGTGTAAGCCTTAAGAGTGGCTTCATCGATCTCATCCTGTTCGTAGTTCCAGAAGCCTTCCGTCATTCCGCCCGGCATGTATCCATACCATGGGGCGTACATTTGCGCAACGATATGTTCCCAGAAGGCCCTCGTTGCACCGGCACCCCAGCCTTCCGTATACATCTGGTAGGCAAACTCTGCCGGATCGCCTCCGTAGACAACGTTGCTGCACTTAATTCTGTCCCAGTACATCCTTTCCGCCTTCAATCCAGCCTTTTCAAGCTGATCCCCGATGTAATCTCCTTCCTTCAGACGACCTTGAGGATCATCGACCCTAATAGCGATCTTGATTGTGACGGGCTCATTATCGAAGTACCAGAAGCCGTCGTCCTTCTTCTCTAGCCTGCCGACATTTTCCGGTAGTGCGGCCGCAGCTTGCATAGAGCTTTCAATTACTTCCAGAGCTCTCGCTTCGTTCCCTTCGGCCGTCAAACCAAACTTCGTGGCGAGAAGGTTGTACCTGTACGTTCCCGGCTGACCCGTCGTAGCCATAGTGAAGGCCGGCGTTCCGGCTCCTCCGAGAATTTCGTCGACGAGATATTGCCTGTTGATCAGGTCATTCATGGCGAATCTGATATCCTTGATTGCGAAGGCGTTGAAGTACTCCTTCCCTCCTACTTCAACGACATATGGCGCTTTGTTAGGAATCGGATTCATCAGTAGCGACCAGGATCCTGATGGAACAGCATACAGGTCCAGTTTGTCTCTGGTGGCCTGATCCAGCCCGAAGATCTGCGGCCCCGAAAGGCCCCACATGAAAATGTCTGTTAGACCT
>DSBT01000389.1 GCA_011045915.1 Mesotoga infera | reverse complement strand
TGATTTCTCTCTTCTGCGAGGGTGTAGCGTTGCCAACCAACAACTCTCGGTCTCCAATGTGTCTTTATGAATCCCATTCACCAAACGGGTTGTCTCCCTCAACAGTCCAGGACTTATAATAGGTTATCCGAACACAAGCGAGGTGCAGAGGTGAAGAAGGGATACAAGCTGATTTATCAGTTCAAGATAATGCTTCTGGACATCACACCGTTAATCTGGCGACGAATACAGGTTCCGGACGTCTACACTTTCTGGGATCTTCACATAGCTATTCAAGACGCCATGGGCTGGTCTGATTACCATCTACACGAATTTCAGGTCATTGATCCGAAGAGTGATGAGCTTGTGTATATAGGGCTTCCTATTGAAGACGACTTCAAAGAGGTCCTCGATTGCAGAAGGTCGCGCATCTCTGATTATCTCTCGATTCATAACCGAAAAGCGTCATACCTCTATGATTTCGGAGACAACTGGATCCACGATATTCTTCTCGAAGAGGTTCTCGGTAGAGACTTGAGCGCCAAGTACCCTAGATGCATCGCCGGTGAACGAGCCTGCCCGCCCGAAGATGTCGGAGGAACAATGGGTTATCGTGATCTTGTTGAGGCAATGAATAACAAGAAACACCCAGACCGAAAAGATCTGATCGACTGGCTGGGAAGAGAGTACGACCCCGAATCCTTCGATCATATGCAGATCCACTTCGATGATCCCGATGAGCGGTTGAAGAACACATATTGAACAAAATGAGATTTTGCCAAAGACAGTCTCAAAGCATTTTTCTACAGTAGAATGCTATTACTTTGGTCGTCAGAAGTCTCTTTCTGTCGACTACAAGATGTCGAACAACTCAGCTCTGATGAGATCTTGCCAGGCCTAGAAACCTTCTTCAAGAACTGGCGGCCTAACTCGAAGAATCAAAGCCAAACAGACTCAGAAGACAATCGACTCTCTAAACAGTTTATGAAAAGAGCATCTTGGAAGCCTTTCTCTTTGAAGTTCTCAAATAGTGGCTTTACCGAGCCTTCCAGAAGAAAAGCGGCTATAACATGCGTATTCGGAGTGAAGGATTTTCAGAGACTATCAGGTCTTTCTTCCTGGAGATTCTTCTTTCAATTCCCAGTCGGCAATGTGTGAACGTCTTCATATAGCATCCAAAACATATTTCCTCTAGCTATCCTAACTTCTGAAGTTATCTAAGATAGTCTTCTTCGAACTCTTCGATTGTCCGATACTTCTTCACCTTGACGCTGTTTACGTCATACAGCAGTCTGTACTCTTCCATTGCTTCATCGAACATCCTCGCCGAGCGTTGCAAATCGTTGATATCGAAGTGCTTCATCAGATCGATAGATACGCCTTCGTACTCCTCTCTCATTTCATCGTAGAATCGCTGGCAACTGGCGGCCGTCATGAGAGACAAGTACTTGTTGCCGGTCTTTGCGGCAAGCTCCATCTTGTTTCTCCAGTTCGAATAGATTTCCTCGTAACTACCTGTAAGACCCTGCGAATCAAGTTTCTTCTTGCCCTTAACTCTGTACTTGATCTCTTCGATCTTCTCTTTTGTACAACGCATCAGTGAAGTCGCGTTCTTCTTGATCGAGCTCAGCGCATCGGCCTCAATGAGTGATCGGTAATGATCTAGAAATCCAATCGGCAATTCCCGCATCCTTTCTATCTCTTCAGGTATGTGTCTTGACCCAAGACTTACATATGATTTGTTGATTAAATACATGATCATTTCGATAGAGTTGATCAATTTGGCTGACTCGTATTTGACCACGCAGTACTCCTCGCTAATCACCAAATCTGCAAGGGACTTCTGCGCATGCTCGAAGTGGGTCAGAATACTACTAAGATCGCGCTCATTCAAAGGGCTGCTCAAACGTTTTTCGGCTTCCCCGCGAAGCTCCATAAATCTCTGAAGTTGCTTGTCATAACGGTAGTAGACGATGTTCAGGTCCATCAGCCTGGAGATGTATGGTGTCGAGTATTTAGCCATCTCTTCAACCTGTTGCCAGGTCGTGCAGTAAATATCATGAGCAACGTCTCCCAAAATGAAGCATGAACCTATTCTGTATCCTTTCGAATCGTCTATCACTATGAAGAGATCCAAATCAGACTTGTCGTGTATGTCTCCAGTGGCAAATGAACCATAGATGCCGACCAACGCCACCGAGTCCGGACAGACACGCTTCGATTTCTCAATCACCGCTTTGATGATCCTCTCGTTCCTAATCAGCAGAGCCTCTTTGATCTTCTCATCCATAACATCCGCTCCATTCAGCAAAATGACTTAACTCCCCCGGTTATTGCCAACATACCATATTCAGCTCCCCAAGTTAGTTCACAGGATGATTTTATCAAGTGAATCGGAGTTCTGTTGAGAAACAATACCCTGCTCCATATGATAACAGGCGATCTCCAGGAAAGCTAAGAGCTGCACAATTCATCTGAAGAGGCATAGGGAGGGAAACTCCAGCTGCGTTCAGGTCGATGATGTTACACTTGGAGTGAAGAATCTCAAGCATCATGAAAGAGGCGGGGTGTGAACTTTGCTGGGAGCAATCGTCGGCGATATCGTCGGATCGAGATTCGAGTTCAAAAATCACCGAAGCAAGACCTTTGTACTATTCACAGATGAGTGCTTTGTTACGGACGATAGTATAATGAGCCTTGCCGTTGCCAAAGCAATTCTGGAAACTGAGAAGGTTGTCGACAAATCGCGAGAAGACTACAGGCTGAGTATGTGCTATAACCGTCTGCTAGGAGAGCTTACAGTGAAATACATGCAGCAGATCGGTCGAAATTACCCTAACTGCGGTTATGGGGGAATGTTTGGAAGATGGATATTCAGCGCCATGCCGGAGCCATACAATAGTTTCGGCAACGGAGCGGCTATGCGCATTGGCCCTGCGGGATTCACTGCGCGAACTGAATCGGAAGCGACAAGCCTCTCAAAAACGATAACTTCTGTCACTCACGACCACCCGGAAGGAATAAAGGGGGCTGAAGCGACTACCATTGCCATTTTCCTTGCGCGTCAAGGCTTCTCAAAGCGAGATATTCACTTCAGGATCTCAAGAGATTACTACTCTCTAGATTTCACAATCGACAAGATCCGCCCATCATATGACTTCAATGAAACCTGTCAGGAAACAGTGCCACAGGCCATACAGTGCTTCCTCGAATCAGATTCATTTGAAGACGCCCTCCGCACAGCAGTTTCGCTTGGTGGAGACAGCGACACAATCGCGGCAATTACCGGAGCGATATCCGAAGCTTACTACAACATACCGTATGACATAAGAACCAAGGCCTTGAACTATCTAGACGAAGAACTCCTCGCGATCTTCCTTGAATGGGAAGCCTTCCCAAAATCATAAGGACTTTCGATAGAGAGGTCTAGAACTAATCGGGGCCGGGGGGTTGCGGGTCGGAAAGAGCGGAATAAGACGCAAGGCACCGGAAAGCATCGGCGGACGCAAGGCTGGGAAGAACATCCCAGGTCGCAATGCCCGCTTCGCGGGGATGAAAACTCTTGGAGAGCAAAAGAAGCTAGTGCGCCGTTGAACGGTTATCCGTTCTCCGCCGAAAAAACCTGTTCTTCGTTCCAGAGCGAGGATCTGTTCTTCGTTCTTGGTCATACCCATTTATTCAGAGAGTAGAGAGAAGGGGAAAGCAAAGATGGCGGGCAAGGATCCGGGATCTCGAAAAGCCTTTAAGAGCTCTTTAATCCCCTCTCGAGAGCTCATCATTACCCACATGATGTTCTCTGGAACCCATCTCATCATCTCGTGGTTTTTAACTAAGACCCCGGACGCGGAGTGTCAACGATGAACCGCTCTTCAGCTCTTGATCTTAAATCCCCGCTCGAGCGGGGGGGGACCGCTTGCGGTGGGGTGTGTGCTCTTTGAAGCGCGTCTCACATCGATCC
>DSBT01000388.1 GCA_011045915.1 Mesotoga infera | reverse complement strand
TGAAACTGTTACGGTTCAAAAAACCAAACTAATGACTGAATGAAGAGAATGAAATACCAACACTTTGCCGGAAGTGAACAAATTGATAGAGCACAATTATGATTATATTACTCTTAAGTTAGGTGAGAACTTATGAGATTTGCTACTTGTCATGAATATAGCTATTACAGACGATACTCAACAGACTGCTTTTCATGAAGACTTTCTTTTTTTGTGATGATCGTGATATGATGTTTGGGACCGGGGTGAATCGAAAAATGAATAAAACCGTTCTTACATTGCTTGTATCGATTCTGTTGTTTACATCAGTAATTGCAGAAAAGCTCGTTTTTGGCGGGGATAATGCTTATCCTCCGTATGAGTTTGTTGATAAAAACGGCGAGCCCATCGGTTTCAATGTTGATTTGATGCGTGCGGTTGCAGACTCAGCCGAACTGGATATTGAGATTGAGCTTGGTGAGTGGAACAGTGTTGTCGAAAAGCTTCAGTCGGGAGAACTTAACGGTCTATTAGGGATGGCCGTTACTCCCGAGAGACAGAAGATATATAGCTTCTCGATTCCCCACAATACCCTCCATATGGGGATATTCTATAGAAAGGGTCAAAAGGAAACGACGGTTGAAGACTTGTTCGGTAAAGAAATAGTAGTTCAGCGCAACGGAGTTATGTATGATTATCTGCTCGAGAATTCAATTACAGACAAAATCATTGCCGTTGAATCTCCGATAGAGGGACTGAAGCTTCTATCCTCAGGAAGTGGCGACTTTGGTCTTTTCGAGAAGTACCAATGTCTCTACTTTGCCAAGGAGAACAAGATCGATAATCTTGAAGTTTCGAGTACCGTGCTCTTCGATAGAGACTACGCTTTCGCAACGGCAAAAGACGACTTCGTTCTTCTCAATAAACTGAATAAGGGCCTCCTTCTTGTAAGAGAGAGCGGGGAATACGACATGATTTTCGAGAAGTGGTTTGGCTCTGCAAACTGGTTCGAACAGAATAAGAAGCATCTGTTGGTGGCCGCAGGAATTCTCGTTTTCTTTGCCATTGGTCTGTTTTTCCTCTGGATCTGGAATCACACTCTTAAAAGACGTGTCAAGGCAAGAACCGAGGAGCTTGAGAAGAAGGCAACTGAAAACGAGCGCCTGAGGGCCAAGATAAGAAGTCTCCACGATATTGCCTTCAAGATGGAGAGCTGCACAGAAGAAGAGGAAGTTTTTGATCTAATAGTGAAAGCGGCCACCGATATTCTGAGTTTCGACTATTACAGTCTGGATGTTGTTGAAGGAGACTATCTAGTTGCCAAGAGACATTCTGGTAACATTGAGGTCAACTCTCGCGTTCCGAAATATGAGGGGATTGCTGGAAAGACTTTGAAGACGGGGAAGACAATAATAATCGATAACGTTTCGAAGGAAATCGATGCAAGACCTTCAAGCAGTAAGATCAAGGCAGTGCTTAGTGTTCCTATTGGAGATTACGGTGTTTTTCAAACGGTCACCATTGAATCGGGAAGCTTCAAACAAGAAGATGCCGAGCTTGCCGAGTTGTTGATGCTTCACGCTCTTGGAGCCTTTGAAAAGATCAAGAAAACTAAAGAAATACGTTTCCTTGCTTTCCACGATTCGCTGACTGGCCTCTACAACAGGACCTTCTTCGATGAAGAAGTGTCCAGGGTTGACACTTCGAGAAATCTTCCGATTTCAGTCATTTTTGCGGATGTCAACGGGCTGAAGGCACTAAACGATTCCTTTGGCCATTTCTACGGCGACGATTATCTGAAGACGATATCTCGCACAATTAAGGAATCCTGCAGGCACGAGGATCTCGTCGTTCGATGGGGTGGAGATGAGTTTGTTGTCCTTCTTCTGAGAACAGACACCGAAAAGGCAGAGGAAATCGTCTCAAGGATAGAGGAAAACCTGAGCAAGGTGGGATGTTTCTCTGTGGAAGCTAGCGCCTCCTTTGGAGTTGCCACTAAGAAAGATCTTGTAACTGATTTTTATGACGTACTTAGGAATGCAGAACTTGCAATGTATTCGAAGAAAAGAGAACTGAACAGTAAGACTGATTCCAGAGGGCCAAACTTTCCAGAAGCAATCCGCGATGATCAAGAGTGATTAAAGACGATTATGTCTTCTTTCTGACTCCAAACTTCTAATTACGAAAATTTTCTCTGTTTTTCAAATTTGTTGCGAGTTCGTTCGCTTGCTATAATTGTTTTGCTTGTACGTACATGTGTACGTGCGTATGTACAGAACAACCACATAAGGAGGGTTTTGCTAATGCGAAAAGTACTTATGCTACTCGTTATGGCTTCACTTCTATTCGGAGCCACTCTAGGTTTTGCAGTTTACGAAATTGCCTTCATAGTCAAGGCAACCGACTCTGACTTCTGGCAGTACACAATTGTAGGTGGCAAGAATGCCGAACACGATCTCCAGGGACTCGTTAACGTCACTGTCTACGGACCTCCGTCCGAAGCCGATATCGATCTCCAGATATCCATACTCGAAGATGTTGTTAACAAGAAGCCTGATGCAATAGTCATCTCGTCCACAAGTTCAGAGGCTCCGTCTCTTATTCTGGATGAAGCTTTCAAGCAGGGAATCAAGATAATCCTTATTGACAACTTTGTCTATGACACTGGTTACAACTCATTCCTCGCAACGAACAACGCCGTAGGTGGCGCTGCTGCCGCTGACAAGCTAGTTGAGGCTCTGAAGGCTAACAACAAGTCTCTCGACGGAAAAGTTGGCTTGATTAGCGCCATGGCTGGTGTCCAGGTTCTAACAGACAGAGACAGTGGATTCATGAACAGACTGAAGGAGCTTGCCCCTAATCTAGAAGTTCTCCCTACTATTTACGTTGACAACGACATTTCCAGAGCAGCCAATGCAGCAGAGGATCTACTTGTTGCTCATTCCGACCTTGTTGGCTTCTTCGCTGACAACAACCATACTGGTATCGGTGTAGCTAGGGTTATTGAGCAGAGAGGTCTCGAAAATGAGATAATGGCCGTTGCTTATGACTCAGATCCTCTGGAAATAGAGGCTCTTGATAGCGGAGCACTTAAAGCCCTTATCGTTCAGGACCCCCACGGTATGGGATACAAGGGTGTCATGTACGCCTTCATGGCCATTCATGGCGAACCTCTTCCCGAATACTATGACACGGGAGTATATGTAATCACTAAGGACATTCTTGAAGAGTCCATGGAGATACTTGACCCATTCTCCAGAAAGAGGTATTGATTCTCAAACACTTGTCAGCAAAAACGATGGGCAGCGAAAGCTGCCCATTTTCAGAATTTTAGCCACATGGAGGTAACTATTAGATGAAAAACGAGTTGGCTTTCAATAGAAGATTCGATAATACTTTGCTCAACCCCGAGGCCAAATGGGAAGACATAGAAACATTCGTAGATCAAACGCTGAAGTATAATTTCAGAAATGTTGTTGTGCCTTGGTATGCAGTTCCGACTTATGTTATTGAAAAAGTCCAGGGAACTGACGTTGGAATTAACGTTGGCCCGGGAGGGTTCCCGCTTGGCATGGTTCCCACAGAGTTGAAAATGAGAGAAATCGAATACTATGTATCTCTCGGAGAGGCGGTTACTGATTTCGACATTGTCATAAACGTATCTGCAGTCAAATCGAGAAACTGGGATCTGATGGAACGGGAATTAGTGACTCTTTCCGAGCGAGTGAAGAAAGAAAACAGAATCTGCAAATTCATCATCGAGACCAGCCGACTGACTGAAGAGGAAATAATCAAAGTGTGTGAATTGATAGTTGATGTTCCAACAATCGATTTCGTGAAGACGGGGACAGGTTTTGGTCCCAGGGCAACGTCCTATCGCGATGTTGAACTGATTAACTCCGTCGTTTCCGGGAAGAAAGAGATCAAAGTCTCCGGCGGCGTCAGGACTCTAGAACAGGTCGAGAAATTCATGGAACTGGGAGCTACAGTATTCGGTTCCAGTTCCAGCGTCTCTATATACGAAGAGTATGAAAAGAAATACGGTAGTTGAAGGAGTGCGATGGCATGGCTGAGGAAAAGATTGTAATTGATCTTGAAGGGATAAACAAGAGCTTCCCTGCTGTAAAAGCTCTTGACGATGTCTCCCTCTCCGTCAAGAGTGGTGAAGTAAGAGGTCTTGTAGGAGAGAACGGAGCCGGAAAATCGACACTCATAAAGATAATAACGGGTGCTTATACAAAGGACTCAGGGAAAATGATCTTTGAGGGAAGTGAAATTACCAGAAATTCGCCATTGATATCTAAAGCGCTGGGAATCTATGCTGTTTATCAGGATGTCATGGTCACTCCCGATCTTTCAGTAGCAGAAAACTTCTTTCTGGGGCAGCAACCCAAGATTGGTCCATTTATCAACTGGAGAAAGATGTACAAAGAATCCAAAGATTTTCTGGATGAAATTGGATTGGATATAAACGTTCATAGAAACATCAAAGAGCTCAGCATAGCCGAGAGTGAGATGATTACAATTGCTAAGGCTCTCTGGCAAAGACCGAAACTGGTCATTTTTGATGAGCCAACTGCTGTTCTAACTAGAAATGAAACTCAGATACTATTCAGGATAATCAAGGAGCTCAAGAAGAAAGGAGCGGCCATCATTTATATCTCCCATAACTTAGATGAGGTCTTTGACATCTGCGATACGGTGACTGTTCTAAAAGATGGAGCTACGGTTGGCACTTATTTGACAGAGGAATTGGAAAACGTTGATAAGCTAATCCCTCTAATGGTCGGAAGATCTATAGAGGAAATGTACCACAAGAAAGATACAGAGCCAAAAAAAGAGCTTCTAAGAGTAGAGAACCTATCGGGCGATAGATTCGAGAATGTCTCTTTCAACGTTAAAGCGGGCGAAGTGGTCGGGCTTTTCGGGCTTGTCGGTGCTGGAAGAACGGAAATAGCGAGAGCTCTCTTTGGGGTTGATAATCTTAAGGATGGAAGGATATTTGTTGAAGGTTCCAGAGTTTCAATAAAGAACCCCAAAGATGCGTTAGTGAACGGAATCGGTTATCTGCCTGAAGACAGAAGAAAACAGGGAATATTCTTGCAGCAGGATATCGATTTCAACATAAACATAATCAACTTCGACAAGGCAATGGCTGGGCCACTGATAAACTATCGGAAGGCACATATACAGGCTAGAGATTATGTCGACAAACTCTCAATAAAGATCGGGAGTATCTTCCAAAAAGTCTCCGAGCTCAGCGGTGGAAATCAGCAGAAGGTAATTATAGCAAGATGGCTCTGCAAGAACACTGATGTACTGATATTCGATGAACCGACCGTCGGAATCGACGTTGGAACTAAGTCTGAAATATACAAGTTGTTCGGAGAGATTCTAGCATCTGGAAAGGGAATTGTTCTAATCTCTTCCTACCTTCCAGAACTAATGGGGATGTCTGACAGAATCTACGTGATTTCGAACGGAAAGATGGCAGCCGAGGTTCAAAAGAAGGACTTCTCCGAGGAACATCTCTTGACACTTGCAATGAAGAATCTAGTTTCGAAAGAAAAGATAAAGGAGGCAGTCTGAAATGGCTGGGAAGAGAGATAGAAAGGCTTTTACGGAAAGAAACCTTTTGATAATTTTAGTTGTGATGTGGGTCTTTCTGGCCATCGCAACGGGAGGGAACTTCTCCTCATGGGCTAACATAACCAATCTAATCAGGCAGTCCTCGATAAATGGTGTTGTTGCGATAGGAATGACTTTGATTATCATTACAGGTGGAATAGATCTATCGGTAGGCTCGATAGTCGGTCTGAGTGGAATGGTCTATGCGATTTTCACTTCCACAAGAGGAGAGTTTCAGTTTCCGACTTACGTGGGAATCCTAATTGCACTTGGGATAAGCGCCCTTGTAGGGCTCATAAATGCCGTGGCAGTTCATGATGGGAAGGTACCGGCCTTTATAGCAACGCTTGGTATGATGACTCTCGTAAGAGGCGTTGTAATGTACATTTCAAGTGGGAGAATGGTCACCGGTGTTCCCACTGAATACCGGCAGTTCGCAGTCGCCGAATTCCTCGGGATACCGGCTCTTGCATGGACGTGGATAGTCCTTGCCGCGATAATGATTTTCGTATTGAAGTACACAAAGTTTGGTCGTAACCTGTATGCCATAGGTAGCAACGAGGAGGCAGCCAGACTATCCGGTATTAATATTCGACGCAATATGTATTCCTTCTATATTGTTGCTGCGGTTTTCAGTGCGATAGCCGGTTTGATGCTCGGAACGAGAATGGCTGCAGGAGTACCGACTGGAGGAAACGGCTACGAGCTGGATGCTATAGCCTCGGTCGTCATCGGCGGAGCAAGTCTGAGCGGAGGAGTCGGTACTGTTCTTGGTACGGCCATGGGTGCCCTGATAATCCAGACGATCAGAAATGGCGGTAATCTGCTGGGAGTAGATCCGTTTATAATGCAGATTGTCATCGGAGCGATTATCATACTAGCAGTCTTCTTCGACCAGTTTGTGAAGAGTAGAAAAAAGGGCGAAGGTATGAAGAAACTCTTTAAAAGGGCGTGATAGATAATGAAGATAAATAAGTTCTTTCATGTGGCAGTAGAAGTTCCCAATCTCGATGAAGCGTTAGAGTTCTATATCGGTCTTCTCGGACTGAGACTTGTCAACAGAGAGAAGCTGCCTGAAAAGAAACTCCAAGTGGCATTCGTTGCCGGTGAAGGCTGTGAAATCGAGCTTATGTGTTATGAAGATAGCAAAGAGAGGGAATTCGCTCCCGAATCACAGTCTCACTTTCAGCACCTCTCTTTTGTTGTGGATGACATTGAAAAGGCAATGGATTACCTGAAGAGCAACGGCATTGAACTCGAATCGCCCGATCCTATTCCGGTTTTTGACGGAAAGGTCTTCTACAATACATTCAAGGGTCCGGGCGGCGAATTGCTGGAGATCGCTGAAGAGAAGAGACCTAGATAGAATCATTACATTGCTTGGAGGTATCAGATGAATAAAGTGACGGTATTCGGCAGCTATGTCATGGATCTCACTACCCTTTCTCCCCACATTCCCGTTGTAGGAGAGACGGTCTTTTCCGGACCCTTCAAGATGGGCCCCGGAGGTAAGGGATTCAACCAGGCTGTGGCTGCCAGAAAGGCTGGATCTGATGTCAAGTTCATGACAAAGATCGGTAAAGACTTGTTTGCTCCATTTGTGAAGGATGCATTCGATAGATTTGGAATTACAAAGGAGTATCTTCTCGAGTCCGATACTGCCGGAACCGGTGTCGCCCTGATAATAGTAGACGAGAACAATGGAAACAACGCTATTGCAGTTGCGCC
>DSBT01000387.1 GCA_011045915.1 Mesotoga infera | reverse complement strand
CTGGGAAGCGTCCTTTCGGAGACTGCCACCAGTTATGGGATGGACAACCTAGCAGATGACTTCTCCTTTCTTGGCAAGTCCTGCATAAAAGACTTCGCTCATCTCCTGCACTCAAATATGACAGAGCGCATAGTGAATGCCTCACAGGAAAGCTCTATAACGGTCATACACAGGCTGGGCATACTCAACGGCTTCTTCGGTCTGAATCCGTTAATAGAGGAAGTGACTGGTAAACTCGTCAATCCCGTTCTATTTATCTATCCGGGAAAGAGGAAGGAACACATACTGACCTTCCTGGATGGAAGACACACCACTTCGGTTTACAGGGCGCTGGTAATTTGAGATAGAAGAACTAGGGGGTAAGGGGAATGAAGATTAAAGAGCTTCTTAGGATAAACATAGATGACGAAGTCCCTCTCGTAATAAAGGCCGGTGAGCAGGACCTCGCTGTCGAAGAGAAAGAAATCTCCCAGTACATAGTCACCCACCAGATAGAGAAGCACCTTGAAGCCTTCCTGACGAACTACAAGCTTCTCTCTACTGACAGGATAGGTGTGTGGATCTCCGGTTTCTTCGGTTCGGGAAAATCCTACTTCGCGAAAATACTAGGTTATCTGCTTACCAACCACACTCTGCCCAAGGGAATAACGGCCCGAGAACTCTTCAACGAGAGATTGAGCAACTGTTCGAACCCGGAATTCATAAAGGGAAACATAAGGGCGCTGAACAGCATAGCGAGTACCGTCGTTATGTTCGAAATGACGGCAGACAGCTCTCTCAATATGGAGACGATACAGCAATCTATCTTCAAGAAGTTTCTCGAGACCTGTGGCTACTCCTCATTCCCTAACGTAGCGATAATGGAGTATGAACTAAATACATTCGGTCACCTCGAAGAGGTACGCAATTACATAGAGCAGAGCGGAAACGACTACTCGAAGGTGGCTCAAAATGTCGGTGAATTCCGTCGCCACGCTGTAAAAGCTATGACGGAAAGGCTTGATTACACAGCGGATGAAGCGAGTGAATTTCTGAAATCTGCGGTAAACAAATACGATAATCTTTCCCCGACAGTTCTTGCCGAACACTGCCTCGAATACACGAGAGAGACTGGAAAGAGACTCGTCTTCATAGTGGATGAAATAGGGCAGTACGTGATATCCCTCAAAGATAACGAAGACAGAATACTGGCCCTGCAAGGAGTCGCAGAGGCCTTCGCCTCGAAGGGAAAGGGCTCGGTCAGGCTAATAGTAACCTCACAGGAAAAGCTCGACCAGCTAATAGCCAACAGAGACTTCGACAAGCGGAAGCTGGGCAAACTGACAGACCGTTTCGAAGTGAGGCTCGATCTCACATCCGAGAACGTGGATGAGGTCGCCCGCGAAAGACTGCTGAAGAAAAAGATAGAGGCAGAGCCCCTGTTCGAAAAGACGATGCGAGAAAACCAGGGGAACATAACGACCCTCAGCGACACGAACGGAAATTACAGGAAGACCGAAACAAAAGACGATCTTATGACTTACTACCCCTTCCATCCATACCAATTCCAGTTACTCCCCGATCTAGTGCAGAATACTATAGGCTCGACATATTATCAGGCGACGGCCCGCAAGTTCATCTTCCTCGTCGATTCAATACTGAAGAATCTGAAAGACGAAGAGTTCGGCCGGATAGTGAGCTCCACCGATCTCTTCGATGCTTTGGGCCCCTCCTTCTTCGGTTCGGGAGTCACCCATCTTGTGTATGGCGCCGATCAATACAGGGGAAAGAACGTGAAGGCCTCGGACATACTCAAGACTCTCCACATACTGAAAAACCTGAATAAGATAGGCGCGAGTGAGACTGTAATAACCCGTATGCTCTGCAAGAACATCTTCGACAAACAGTACGAGCTTATTAAGGAAGTCAAGGACGCTCTCGACTACCTGGAGAAGGCCAGATACGTTACCCGTTACAACGGAGAGATAACGCTCGTGACCGATCTCGAGAGGGACTTCATAGCAGAGATGGAAAACACGGTTATAGACATACCCAAGAGAAACGAAGAGATAGTCCGTCAGTTGCTGAACATCTTCAACTACAAGGAAATCCGTTACGGAGAAGGCCCCTACATTCCCATAGAATGGTACCTGGATAACGCAGCGATCGGTGGCAAGAAGAAAGGCCT
>DSBT01000386.1 GCA_011045915.1 Mesotoga infera | reverse complement strand
TTCTGCGGACAAAAACGAAGTATACAAGACCAAGAAACCGCCATTTAACAGCGAGAAATCCTTTCCGAGCTCAAAGTTGAAGCGCCTCATATCTGCTTCGAAATCAAGTTGAACACCTACTTACACGCTCACAATCTTCACAAGCTGTATAACACTATTAGAACAATGAACTCATACGTTTTGCTCACAAGATGTCGAACTCTTGGAAGTAGCATGCTACAAGAGTCCAGAGTATGAAGCGAGGTCACAGGAATTCAATTAATGATATGACCAAAATAGGAGGTTCTCAGAACCACAGCGGAAGCTGTTTCACATCTTGACCACCAAACGGCTCCTCTTCACTGTTTCTTTCGATCATGCCGGACAAGAGTCGGTAAATATTGGGCTCCCGAGAGACCTCATTAATCTCAAAAGGAATCCCTCTCATTTCAATTAGCTTTGCGTTTCCTCTTTCTTCCTTACCAAGGTCAAGCACAAACAGTGGGCAGTAATTCTTTTCAATGCATTCTGTAGCCCCTGCCCATGTCCCGCCCTTTTCCAGATCACTTCGCACTACTACTCCGAAATCGGAAAGCGAATAGATGTATTTGTTTCTATCCATGGCCTTCCAGACAGTGAATTTTTCCCAGGGAGGAAAGGCCGATAGCAACGCGAGACGACCATCTCTAACGAATCTGGAGATTTCATCCTTTCTTATAAAACTCCTGAGAGAATCTGCCACAACACCGGCAGCAAGACCTCCATTTTGAAGCGATCCCATCATAGCGTGCATGTCAACTCCCTTGGCGGCACCGGAAACTACTGTTACACCTGAGCCGGCACACTTTTCTCCCAGGAGATGAGCTTGATCAAGCAAAGATTGAGAGGGTTTTCTGGAGCCTACGATTGAAATCGCTTTGTTGTCTAGTATTGAAAGGTCTCCCGCGTAGAAGATCAAAGGTGGAGCAAGATGCTTAAGCTTTTCCAGGAGTTTGCGGGGATACTCCGGTTCTGCACGCGAAATTGCGCGAATGCCTTTTTCTTCGAGATTTGCCAGCTCAATAGCTAGAGAGTGCTTCCTGCTCAAAAGGTCGGCTATCTGCTTTGCAGATTTTTCGTCTATCTCAAGCTGTTCGCAGATCTCTGCTTCACTAAGTTCCAGAAGTTTGGAAGGCCTCGAAACCGCGGAAGAGGCTATGCGCCTTGCAAGGTTGTTGAAGTTCTTCAAGTTGAGAGGTTTTAGAACATTGTTCCGCTCGGCATCAAATCTAATTGTAAGGAGCATTATCGAATGCCTGTCAGATATGTAATCATGACTCGTCGTCATCATAACCACCTTCCCACGAAGCTGATAGAGCAAAGGGATAAATTTCACCGGCGTTTTTCTTTTTCAACAGATAAGCTATTACTGTAAATGTCCATCTCGAATCGACCAGGTCGTCAACAAGAAGGACTCTTTTTCCACCAAGGTCAAGAGAAACATCAAAAGCGGAGATCACATTTTCAAATTGCATGGATGAGTTTTTCATGGCTTTTTGCTCCTGAGTTTCCTTTTTCTTCACTACACAATCCGCCATGTAACTCAGCCCGATCTCTCTGGCCAAGGCCCCCGCAAATCTAGAGACCAGATAGGGGCGTCTGAGAGATGGCACAGACACAACGATTTCCGGAAAAGGCTTGGGCGACCAGTAATCGGTAATAAGATTCTTAGAAGCGGCCACCAAATCACTCCGAAAACTACCCCTTTCGTATTTGTCCTCCTTAACCATTCTACCCCAACCTGCATCGCCATAAATGCTCAACGAATAACCAACCTCACATCTGAAGTGCTCCGGTATTTGTATCATGTTTTCAAATCGATGAGGGAACCTTTTCCTTGGCTCGATTCTCACAAATCTATTCTTAAGAAACTTTGCGGCTTTCTGGACCAGCTGAGGGTTTGCAACCCTGGATCGAAAATCCCCCGCACAATTGCAACACTTGCCGCAATCTTCGCTGAGATTATCGTCAAGCTTACTAACGACATATTTCATAAGGCATCCTTTCATATCGAACAACGCCTTCACGTCATTGTACTCTTGAATTCTCTGGTGAGTAATTCTCTTCCACCTTTCACTTTCAGGGCTCCACTTGTTTACAGTTCTAATGTATTTGGAGCCATTCTTCGTAATGACACCATCAATTTCCAGAATCTTAAGACACTTATCGATTTCCGACAATTTGGCGTTTACTGATCTCATTATCTCGACTTTGCTTCTTGGAAATTGCCCAATCAGTTCTACGAGCGCTTCAATGATCGACCTTTCAGGAAAAGCACTTTCAAAGAAGTAGTAGTGAATATCATCGTCTTCCTTACCCCCTAGAAGAATAACTTCTGCAGAATCTACTGATCTTCCTGCCCTCCCGATTTGCTGGTAGTAGGATACTATCGAAGACGGAGTCTGAAAATGAATTACAAATCCAATGTCCGGTTTGTCGTATCCCATACCCAAAGCTACCGTACTAACCAGAGCTTTTACCTCGTTTTTCATCAGAAGTTTTTCCAGCTCTTCTTTTCTTTCGTTATTCATTTGCGCATGATATGAAGATGCGTTTATACTGTTATCTTTGAGCCATCTGGCGACTCTTTCACAGTCAATCTTCGTCAAACAATAGATAATTCCTGACCCAGGAATGTTGGGTAAGTTCTCAGCCAGCCAGGCAAGCCTTTCAGACTGATCTGCAAGTTTCACTGCCTGAAGCTTCAAGCTTTCTCGCTTCAGTGGACCTCTAATGGTAAGAAGATCTTTGCCAAACTGCTCTTCAATGTCTCTCACTACTCTGTTATTGGCAGTAGCAGTTGTTCCTAACAATGGAGCACCCTTCGGAAGATTTGAGACTATGCGCACAATTCTTCGATAATCCGGCCTGAAGTCATGACCCCAATCCGATATGCAGTGTACTTCATCGACTACAAGGAGACCTATGTTGAGCGAGACGAATCTCTCAAGAAACCCCTTATTCCCAAGTCTCTCTGGCGAAATTAGGAGTATATCGACTTCATTGTTCTTTGTCCTTTCTAGGATCTCTTCCCATTCAGCAGGGTTTGTACTGTTTACAGTCTCCGCTATGATTCCGATTCTCCTGGCCATGTCGATCTGATTTCTCATCAATGATAATAATGGGCTTACCAGCAATACTAAAGCCTTTGACTCTTTCCTCAGAAAATATGCACACAGAAAGTAAACTATGCTCTTTCCCCAGCCGGTTTTCTGAACAAGAAGAACCTTACGATGTTCGTTAACAACTGCGTCTACTGCCTCCCACTGATCGGGTCTAAATGACACCCCTTTTCCTAGCATTTTCTCCAGAATTTGCTGAGCTTCTTGCTTTTCTACCATCTGTTACCTCCGAGAATAGATTTGCTACATGGAACTACCACTCACTGAACTCGTTATGACAAATCAAGTAAAAGTTTTTCAGCTAATGACAATGGGCGACTATATAGCCGCCTCAATATCTACAGCGCATGCCCAGCTCAGGAGCTCCAAAGAACCAGGCCTAACTATATCAATCAGCAGCTCCAAGAAAACAACGCCAAGAGCCTTGCAGAAGTTTAGATAACGGTTCAAGAGACTCAGGGTATTATGAAATGAGCTTTAAAATAGATGGATATATAAATTCCGAACGATCGTTGCAAAATCCATCACATTAGTCAGTTTTTCACCATACATTCTTAGTGTACAAAGATTGCATTAATAAATCAATACCATTCATCAGGAAGCAAAGAAAGGCTTGCAAAAACTGGGTTACTCAGAAAATTGAATAATCCTCCCAATGTTGTTTCTGTTCATTTGGAAACCGCTTTTTCAGATTTTTTCGAGTCTGTGACCTCTTCTCACTTGGATTCATGTTGGTCCAGATTCACATCGCGTATTGGAAATGGCACTATGAGAGCGTCTTTTCGGGTGCTATAACTTCTCGAAGTTTCATGTGCTAGACTACCGTTGTCAGTCAATGAAATTGCTCTTACATGCCGTAAATCGAAAATGCTTTTTTGAAGAACCAGGACGACGAACATTTCATAATGCAGATCATGCTTACGGTTAGTTCCACCAAGAAAGATTATTGTCCGATTCTTGATCTAAGAACTCCCCCAGGAGGCAATTATGGCCAACAAGAAAAGAGAAGAAGAATGGAAGGAAGTCAAGAAGAAGTGCAGAGTCGGTGATGAAACGGTACGAATGGCGAAGGAACTGGGGATAAATCCAAGGACCATGATAAAGAATATACCCAACAAAGCGGAGAAGTGGAAGGCGCCCGTCGATGTCTGGATAAGAGACATGTACGAAAAGGTAAAAGAAAAGAGCGCAAAGAAAGCAAAAGCGAAGGCAAAGCGTCTGAGGAAAGAGAGTGAGAAGTTGGCCGAAAGTTCGTCTAGACAAGATGACAGCGACAAATCAGATAGGCAAGACTGACGGCCGTTATCATAAACTTGAAAGACTTCATGGCAATCAATTGATGCGGGTCCCGATTGGTTCTCTAATGTCTAAAGAGCGGGGATAAGTAAGCGTAAATGGAATCACAGGCTCTT
>DSBT01000385.1 GCA_011045915.1 Mesotoga infera | reverse complement strand
TCCCGGCCTCTCAATACCTTGCATCGGACCAAGAGCCATCCCGTGATCTAGAGCTAACATGATCGATTTTCCAGACTTGTTGAAAATCCTTGAAAGTCTATTTTGCTTGCCAAACAACTCACTCACCAACCTTTATTCCGACTTTTATTGATTTGCCTTCCACCGCATCACTGAAGGCTTCCTCAAAATCCGAGAACTCGTAGATCCTATTTGTATAAGTTGTTAAAAGTAGCTGACCGGTATTCATAAGCGAAATTGCGGCTGCGAAGTCTTTTGGTGCGAATCCAGTAGTTCCGGTCATTCTTATTCCGTTGTAATGTATGATGTTAGGATCGAAAGAGGCCTTTATCCCTTTTGGATAACCACCGAACAAAACCAGATTGCCGAAAAGCTTGACCATCGGCAGATATTTATCTATGAGCTCTGGAATTGGCGCGGTAAGAACAATTGAGTTGAATTTACCTGAAGCTTCAAGCGAGGTGGAAAAACCCATTTCTTCCGCGGACTTCAGTCTGTCTTCTCTTGTATCGACTATCTTTACGATCTGACCGTAGATGTCTCTCAGAGCCGTTGCATTTAGCATTCCCATGATACCTGCTCCTACTACAAGAACAGATTCCCCCGGTTGGAGCTTCATGTTTCTGCACGAAGTCAACGCACAGGCCATGGGTTCGGCGAGAGCAGCTTCCTTAATTTGTGATTCAGAGACTTTCCAAACACCCTTCCTTGCATAACTCATGTCTACGGAAAGAAATTCAGTCATAGCGCCATTGCTCGGAAAACTCCTATTTCTACAACCTTCGGGATTCCCGCCGATGCACTGTTCACATTCCCCACAATTTACGAATGGAGCAATTGCAACAAAGTCTCCGACTTCGAAACCCTCAACCTTCGATCCAACTTCCGCAACTCTTCCCGAGCATTCATGACCGAGAATGGTGGGAGGCTTAATCATAGGGTGGCCCTGTTTAAAGGTCTTTATATCAGTAGAACAGATAAATGAATACATAATCTTCACAAGAATTCCGTCTTCACCGATCTTTGGTTTCTCAACGTCTCTGATAGAGATCTTTCCTATTCCCTCGTACATGACTGCTTTCATTCACACACCTCCTGTTAGGCAACCAATCTCTGGGCAGTCTTAATGTCAGTAAACAATGTGGTTATGTATCCCCTTGAGAGAGCGGCGCGGATTCCATCTGCCTTATGTTCTCCAGCGCTCAAACATATCTTTTCAGGCACTTTCATCAGTTCGGAAAAGCGTATACCCAGTAAGATGTCTTCGATATTTCTACAGATGATTTCTCCATTCTTGTTTAGAAATCTCGAAACAATATCGCCCACCGCATGCTTTCGAACAAGCTCAAGAATGATTTCTCCGGGAAGGTTTGAATCCAGTACCGCAGACATGCCGGCAGGGGCGCCCAAACCAAAGATCACGGCTTCAAGATGAGCCCATTCATTTACGACATTCTGAACTGACCCCACTTGAGTCATCATGCTGAGCTGTTCGGCAGTGTTGACGATTGCCGGAGCGGAAAGAAATACAGGCGTCGCACCCAGAGAGTTCGCCAACTTTTCAACAATATTGTTGATTTGATATGTTTTTTCTGACTGACCAAGGCCCCCAAGGAGAGGAACGATCTTCATATCAGGAAGCTGCCCCAGTTTGTTTGGAAGACTCATTACAGCCTCATAAAC
>DSBT01000384.1 GCA_011045915.1 Mesotoga infera | reverse complement strand
GATGATCCAAGGACACCAAATTCGATACCGCTTGAAGCAGGTGCCGGAAAGGTATTCCAGAAAGAGCTGAACGAGTTTGTTCAAATAGCAATAAACTCGATAAGCGAAAGCTTTCAGAGCGAGGATTATCAGCAGAAAGTGACCTCGATTCAGAACGAGCAGTCGGAGAAACGTTCGAATATGTTGAAGGAGCTTGTTGAGAAAGCAAAAGAGAAGGACTTCACGGTTCAGATAAATCAGACGGGAGTCGCCACAGTCCCTCTGTGGAACGGGAAACCATTGACACAGGAAGTCTACGAGGCTCTGCCTGAGGATTATCAGAAGCAGATTACCAGGAAGGGCGAAGAGGTCCGTGAACTGGTCAATTCCTATCTCTTAAGACTTAGCAAGATGGAAAAGGAGTACGGTGAGAAATACAAAGAGCTGAACAGGAATGTTGCTTCATTTGCGATTGAAGGACACATAAAAGAGATGAAAGACAGGTTTAGCAAGAGTAAAGAGGTCGTTGACTTTGTAGAGAGCATGAAGGAAGACTTGCTTGACAATCTGGGAGTATTCTTCAGCCAGGAGATCGATTCCAAAGCTTTCTTCGGGAAGAGATATGCGGTCAATCTGTTTGTCGACAACTCGGGCATTGAGGGGAAACCCGTTGTGGAGGTAACAAACTCCAATTACTCCTCACTTTTCGGAAGAATAGAGTATGTAGCAAAGATGGGAATGCTTGACACCGACCACACCATGATAAGGCCAGGCGCAATACATAGCTCGAACGGCGGGTATCTTGTCCTTGATGCCAAGAGCGTACTGAGCGAACCGTATGTTTGGCAGACACTCAAACAGGTCCTCTTTTCCGGCCTCGAGGGGATCGAGAATCTTGAACATAAGATCGGCCTGCTTTCGACTGTGAGTCTTAAACCAGAGCCGATCCCACTTGACATAAAGATCGTAATGATAGGTGAGCCGTGGATATACAGCATGCTGAGCACCCTTGACACCGATTTCAAGAAGCTCTTCAAGATTAAGGCAGAGTTCGACTGGGAAATGACTATACGGAATGATACTGTTGGTAAGCTCTGCGGACTCGCGTGCAATATTGTCAAAGAGAATTCCTTGAAACCCCTCGAGAGGGAAGGAATCAAAGAAGTAATCAAAAGGGCGGTTTTCCTTTCCGGCAGTAGAAAGAAGGTCTCGACCCAATTCGGCGCACTTGAACAGATCCTTCTTGAAAGCTCGGCCGTAGCGGAAATCAACGGTCACGAGATGATAGAGGCCGATGATGTATCGACTGCATGGGAAGAAATGCATACGAGGGTCTCGCTCTATCAAGACAAGATTAAAGAGATGTTCCAGAACTCCACTTTGATGGTTCAGACAGAGGGGGAACTTGTCGGTGAAATAAACGGGTTGACAGTCATCCAGACTGAAGATCTCTCTTTCGGGATACCGGTGAAGATTACCGCCAAGGCCGGACCGGGCAACAGCGGAATCGTTGACATACAAAAGGAATCCGAGCTGAGTGGACATATTCACAATAAGGCCAGTCTGACAATTCAAGGATACATGAGTTCAAAGTACGCGCGGCAGTTTCCGCTCAGCCTGAATGGCTCGATAAGTTTCGAGCAGGTTTACTCGGCAGTTGAAGGCGATAGCGCATCGGTTGCCGAAACGGTTGCATTTCTTTCTGCAGTTGCCGAAGTTCCGATAAAACAGTCGATAGCCGTAACAGGTTCAATAAACCAGAGCGGACGGGTTCAACCGGTGGGTGGAGTACAATACAAGATTCAGGGTTTTTACGATCTCTGCAAGATCAAGGGATTCAGCGGCGAGCAGGGAGTGATAGTGCCCGAAGCGAATTTCGACAACGTGGTTCTAAACGAGGAGATAATAGTAGCGATAAAGGAAAGTAGATTCAGCATCTGGACTATCGAAACCGTGGACGAGGCTATAGAGATACTTACAGGAATGAAACCGGGGAAAATCGGGAAGAATGGACAGTACTCTTCGGGTAGTTTCAATCGACTTGTCGTTGACAGGCTCAAGAAGTTCTATGAAATTGCCTCTCAGACGAACAAGCGATCCGGCAAGGGCGGCGATTGATGGGGTCAGTATATTAGAATAGTAAATGAACGGCGATAGATAAAATCTCTGTCTATCGCCGTCTAGACTTTTCGGACAGCCTTTCTAGGATTTCGAATCTATCTCGGCGAATCTTGCAAGCATATAGTTTATGTAGCCCTTCACATAGGAGGCGGTTTCTTTAAGGATCTCCACTGAAAGCGAATTGAGCTTGACGGTTTCGCCCGCGTTGTTAAGATCGTCGAAATAGGTTTTGCCAAGCCAGACCGCTTCGGGATTTTCCAGTTCGTCTCCCATTGAACGCTTTAGCTCGTAATAGACTGAACTCAACTTACTTCTGGAGTACCTTCGCAAACTAACGGCCGCTTGCTTCGGGTCCCTAATTTCTTTGGGTGAAACCTCTCTTAAAGCCTCAACGAGGGGTTCGTATTCTTCCCAAAGCAGGTATCCGCCGTAGAAATCATAAGCGAAGTGGTAGTTCGCAAATACAGCCAGCCACTTGTCCATATTGAACGGCAGCTTCACCAGCTCGAAGAGTGGTGCCGGGAAAGTATGGAATGGCTGACCGACATCTTCAAGATAGTGCATTGCTCTACCCATGAAACGGTATGCCCAATAATGGTCTCCTCTAGAATAAGCGATCTCGGCCAGATCGCTGAAATACTGGACCACATCGGTTACTTCTCCAACTCTAATGAAGAAAAGCATCCTGTATTCCATGTGCCTCAGCCCCTGGCTATCACCGAGGAGCGTCTCTATTCCCTTTAGTTCTAACCCCTTATCCATGCCTAGATCGGGCTCGTAAGAATAGACCGAAAGGATCTGCCACAGGGGTGCCAAATTGTCAACTGGTTTTGGGTTTGGGAAGACTGCGCTGTATAGGTCGAGGTCTTCTTCCGGCAGATAGTTCTCGCCGAGATAATCGTAGAAACCCTCTATGACCGGATTGTACTCCTGAGTATCCACATCGGCGTATGAATAAGGGGTGATTTCCACGAACTCATCGAAATCATCCTCATACTGCGAAACAATAATATAAGTGAGCGCGTCGTGCCCTGACCACGAAAAGGCAAACGCAGTCACAAGAAGTATAAGAATCACCATCACTCTCTTCACATGATCACCTCCAGTCTGATGATATCAGATTCACGTTGCATTATCACTCTCTCAAGAACGCCTTCGCTTCGGTAATAGAACTCTTTTCTGATAGTATTATTTGAGAAAGGGTTTTCTAGGAGGTGCTATATGGGGGACAATTCTAGAAGAGTTTCGAGAGGCTCGCTGGATGTCAGAATACTACGTGATGTCGAATTCGATTTTCAACTTTACAGATCTCTCGGTGCGGTTTCCTATGAAGGGGGAACGGTTGGGGAGATCCTCTCGCTTGTAACACATATAGATTGCGAAGATCCGGAGTCATGGGTAAAGTCATTCAAGGAACTCGCAGCAAGGCTGAAAAATCATGCCCTCATGGTTCTTCAGAAAGGCAATAACGAGAGCGCGAGGCAGGAATTCTTGAGGGCGGCAAGCTATTTCAGGGCTGCCGAGTACTTTGGCGATCCCAGAGATTCGAAGACAAGATACATTGGAATGGAAAGCAGAGATTGCTTTGTATATGCTTTCAGAACGACTGAAATTCAGTTCGAAGCTGAGAGAATACCCTACGGTGAGGATTTCATTCCGGCGTACTGGATTGCTCCAACGACTGGCGGCAAGAAGAAGACGATAATGATGATCAGTGGTTTTGACGGGACATCGGAAGAGATGTATTTCCAGGCAGGCTCGGCCGCTTTGCAGAGGGGTTACGCGGTTGTTCTCTTCGACGGTCCCGGGCAGGTTGGAATGAGAAGGTTCTCGCCCGAGACTCCGTTGCGTCCGGACTACGAAGTTCCAATTTCCAAAGTTGTCGATTATGTCTTGTCGAAGGAGGATGTCGATCCATCAAGACTCGCGCTGTACGGCATAAGTCTCGGAGGGTATTTCTCTCTTAGGGCCGCGGCTCACGATTCCAGAATAAGAGCCCTGGTCTCTAATTCACCTGTTACCGATATCTACAAGTACATGTCGGCATTTGCCGGAGAAGCCATCAATTCTCCTGAAGATATTACACTGGAAACTGTCGACCTTGTGCCCTCTCAGTATTTATCTAAGGCTCAGAAACTCCAGCTTGTCAACATAATGCTCAGATACGGCGAGGACTCCATGTTCAGGGCTTTCGAAAGAATGAGGGATTTCGTCGTAGGCAACGCTATAAAGAGTATTCAGGTTCCATTCCTTGCCATGGTGGGAGAGGGAGAAGGAGAAGAGGCGCTCATACAGGCAAGGGAAGCCTCAGATAACGTCTCGGGAAAGTCAACGATGCGAATCTTCAAGAAGCAGGAAGGCGCAGATTCCCATTGTCAGGTTACTAATCTTCCTCTGTCCAATTCAGTGCTTCTTGATTGGCTGGACGACGTTTTTGGGGCAGAGACATGAAGCGTATTGGCCTTTTGGGTGGAATGAGCTGGGAATCATCATTGGAGTACTACAGATTGCTCAATGAAATGGTCAAGAGCAGGCTTGGGGGACTGCATTCCGCAGAATGTACTATGGCTTCGGTTGATTTCGGCCCCGTTTCGGAGATGATGAAGAGTGATGACTGGAAAGGTATAGAGAGAGTCTTGACTGCCGCAGCCATTGATCTGAAGAGGGCGGGTGCAGACTTTCTTATCATATGTACCAACACAATGCACCTTTTGGCCAGGGAAATCGAAGGAGCATCGGGGCTTGAAGTTCTGGAAATCGGTAAAGCGGTCGGAGAGGAGATTGAGAGAAAAGGACTTGAAACCGTTGGACTGCTCGGCACAAGATTCACTATGGAGAGGGCTTACTACAAGGATACATTG
>DSBT01000383.1 GCA_011045915.1 Mesotoga infera | reverse complement strand
CTGGGATATTTCCAATGGAACGCTATGTACAACGCCGTTTTGTCGAAAGACGACGTATTCATCGAAGAAATGCTCCAGGAGATCCAAAATGAGTTTCTAGCATTGAAGTCGGCCAGACTCATAAGCAGACCACCAGAGATACCGGTTAAAGATGTGTACAGAATATCTGCCATAGAGCAGGAGCTTTATCTCTACTTCAACGTCTATGACAGCCATATGGAGAATGAGATATCCGATGCAGTCGTGATTGCCAGCATAGACAAGAACGTCTTGCTTTCGGAGATGAATCTCGATGACAGAATAACCTTCTCTCCGGGCGGATCGAAGAGTTTCGCCTACGGTCTGAGAACCGAAATAGAAGGGTATGATCTTACCAGGTGGATGATTCTGCATTCCGTGGCGGCCGGGATAATTGGAGTCTTGTTCATGATGGAAGTGCTGGCGCTCGGTCTTTCCAGATACTACGAGATGAGTGGTCTTCAGGAGATCATGTATTTGTGGGAAATGGAAGACTCGTATACCGCCTTTCACTCTAAGAATGTGGCGATAATCGCCGAGTACTTGGGCAAGAGTCTTGGATTGAAAAGGAAGAAAGTCATGGAGATTGTGAACGGAGCAAAGCTTCATGATATTGGTAAGATGGGCATTTCTCCTAACATACTGAGAAAGCATGGTCCTCTTGATGAAATTGAAAAGGAGGTAATACGCAATCATCCTCAACATGGCAAGGAAGTTCTCCAACATTTCAAATACCTGGAGAGATTCGTTCCTTACGCCTATCTACACCACGAAAGAGAAGACGGTTCCGGCTATCCCCAGGGTCTAAAGGGAGATGAGATACCGCTCGAGGCAAAGATCCTGGCTGTAGCAGATGTGTTTGAGGCCCTCACGGCGGATAGGCCCTACAGGAACGCCTACTCTTTCGCTCAAGCTGTGGACATGATGACAGAAATGCCACTAGATCAGGATATAGTATATAAACTGATAAGTATCCTTCCGGAACTTGAGAACGAGCTTTGCGGGAGGAATCCGCGTAAGTGCGAGATCATCGGGAGTCAAACTTTATCTGCCGGACGACTTCGCCAAATGCTGTGTGACGAAAACAATCAAGATACTCTTTTGCTTATGACCGAAGCATCGTGACTCGATTTCGTTCTGCGGGCTTTCGATCACAAGATGCCGTAAATCGTGACTTACTAGAGGTTGACTCAACAGAGAAGAGAAGCATAAAATAAGAGATGGAGGTGGTGAAAATCACAGTTTCCAGCGTTATCCCGATTTTGGTCGTAGGGCTTGTAATCACGGTAATAGCCGTATTCGTTCGTGGCTTTACGATAGTTATGGACAATAACTAGAAACCGGCCGATCTTCGAAGTTGCATTTATTTAGCAGTGGAGGACAGCCAAAGCTTTTTCGGCAATGTATTTTCCTGTCGCTATCGCTTCTTCATTCTAAGACAATAGACTGAGGAGTATTGGTCGTGATTTCTCGGTGAAGAACGTGAGGTCGTGTCTTTCCGCAAATACAATCCCTGCAGAAACAAAACTCCCGGAGAACCCGTCACCTTATTACTCAAGTTGCCCTAAGGACGAGAAATGGAATACTTAGGCTTTTATCGGCGGCTCTTCAGAAGCAATAAGTGAAAACATACTGGTCAGTATCTCGCTAAGACACTTCTCATCATTGGGGGGGAGATCCGTAGCGGGTTGGTTCTTTTATTCGGATTAGAGCCTCGCCATGAGAGCAAGAATCGGATCCTTAATGAACATCTCCGATTACTGTACCTGGCAGTTACAGAAGCCTTAGAGAAAATGAAGCATTGGTCTTAGATCGCCAAAAAACTGACGCAAAAACAAACAAGCCTCCCGATGGGAGGCTAGGTTTCATTGATGATCTGAGCGCTTCATACACGCAGGGAGGCACTAAATGCTTGGTGGCGGCGGTCAGAATCGAACTGACGACTCTGCGGGTATGAACCGCATGCTCTAGCCAGCTGAGCTACACCGCCTGATAATGGTAGCGGGGACAGGATTTGAACCTGTGACCTTTGGGTT
>DSBT01000382.1 GCA_011045915.1 Mesotoga infera | reverse complement strand
TGTTCTAAAATCTATAAGGAGATGTTGTTATAGAACCACTGCTTTTCAGACAAAGCAGCAATCTCATCTCCTAATTCGGACTGTGGAGGATAATGAGATGAAGAGTTTTCGCCTGACGGTGGTTCTTGTGCTTACTGTACTATTTCTTACGGCCTGTCCAATAAAGAATAGCAAGCCTGAATGGGGAGTCATAGAAGCAATTGTCGAGAATATTGGAGAGCTTATCCAGATAAACCTTGCCGAGTATTGCTCAGATCCGGACGGCCATTTTCTTTCATATAGCCTCATTGGAGGACCGGGAACCGTTTCAGGCAGCCTTTATGAATGGACAGTCAGCGGACCACTCGGCGATATTGCAGTCACTATAAGAGCAGAAGACGGGAAGGAAGCATCATCTGACAAGACATTCACAGTAACGGTCAAGTCATTCCCCAACGTTGCCTCGAACCCTTCCCCGGCAAATGGCGCGAAGGACACTGATCTTGAAGTTCTCTTGTCTTGGGAAGGCGGAGATCCCGACGGGGATGCGGTATTGTACGATCTATACCTTTCCACATCTCACAATCCTTCCCTTTTCATATCGAATAGAACTACCAATACCTATAACAAGAGCGGTCTCCTTCCCAATACGACATATTACTGGAAGATAGCTGCGAAGAACGCGGGCTCGCTGCCGGTGATTGGTCCAATATGGAGTTTTACAACAAAGAAGTAATTCTATCTGGCAGAGTGTTGTGTGGAAACCCCGGAGTTTGCCGGAATTTCCGAAAATCATCAAACATCGTTATTCATTAGTGGCTTTCCCGCAGCTCTTACTGCGTCAACTGACAATGGCTTTTTGGAAATTCCTCTATCCATCATTCCTGTGAAACTCTCACTATATAATTCCCGTACCGACCCTCGTAACTGCTTGTTCTGTCATCCCGAACTTGTTTCGGGATCTGGGCTTTCGAAGGGGCCTTGAATTTCCTATAACAATCTCTCTACAGAAATGAATTGAAATACTGTTCAATATACTGGTCACTTATGCTAGAATGTGTTTGTTATAAAGGTCATTACTTGACAGGTGGTTAATATGACAGATCAACAGATGTTTTCCGTCCTTGCAAGATGGAATTACTGGGAAGATCGATCCCTTCCGGACCTTGTTTACAGAAGAGAGGTCGGTGAGATTGAAGAATTTCTTGACAGCAATTTCGTGCAGATCGTAAGAGGGCCTCGAAGATCCGGCAAATCATCTCTTCTTAAGCTTGTGTACAGAAAGCTCCTAGAATCTGTTGATAAACTCTCCTTTCTGTTCTTGAACCTTGAAGATGTCTCTCTCTCGATGGAAGAGAAAACACCTGTCCTTCTTGAAAAACTCTACAGGCTTTACAGGCAGAGAGTCAATCCCGTTGGGAAAACCTACATGTTTGTCGATGAGATCCAGCATATACGAGGCTGGGAGCAATGGATAGAGACTTACAGGGAGTCCGGAGAGGTCAAATTCATTGTTATCGGCTCATCCTCAAAGCTTTCTTCCAAGGAGCTTGGAACGCTGTTGACAGGAAGGCACATAGATCTGACTCTGTTGCCCTTTTCATTTGCGGACTTTGTGCGATCGAAGGGAATCGAAGTCTCTTCGCTTTCAGTTGAACTCAAAAGTGATCTCATCAAGAATCTGCTTTTCGGTTATTTGGATTCTGGAGGCTTTCCTGAGATTCTCTTGAACTTCCCGGAAGAAAACGGGACAAAGATTCTCGAGGCATATTTCGACGACATCATATACAGGGACATCGTAGAGCGTTGGAATATCAGAGACGCTCTGCTTACAAGAAGAATCGCCCTCTACGCTCTGAAGAACAGCGGAAATCTCTTGAGCTACAGAAAAATACAGAAGGCTCTCGAACAGATCTCGGGAAAAACTTCAACCAGCACAATTTCAGAGAACATGTCGCACCTATCGGAAGCATACATATTGTTTGAAGTAGAGCTTCATACGAATTCCGTCAAGAAAGCCCTAATCAACCCAAGAAAAGTATATTCCGTCGACACTGGCCTGAGAAAAGCCGTTGTCAAGCCACTCACTGAGGACTATGGAAGAGATGGAGAGAACATTGTCTTTCTAGAGCTCTTGAGGCGGGGCTATAAAGTGACTTTCTGGAAGACTGACAAAACCGAAGTTGATTTCGTCGCCTCTGGAAAAACTGGCGATCTGGTTATCAATGTCACAATGTCAAATCTGGATGATCTCGATTTGAGAGAACGTGAACTCCGGGGATTACTCGAATTCGAGGGCGAGAGATCCCGCAGGATACTTCTCAACAGCGACATTGAAGACACGCTGAAGATTCACGACAAGACCATTGAGCTGATCCCTATCTGGAAATGGCTTCTTATTGAGGATTTCCTCCCAAGCAGATAATTACACTATTTCTGACAGGTTTTCGCAAACCTAAAGAGCTTCAACTGAATTCAACGATCTGCCAGCATTCTCAGACGGGTTCGTTTAGAAAGATTCCTTCTGTCCTTTCAAGCGCTTTCGATTATATCCATGGACTGGCTCATGATCCGTGACCAATAACTAAGGACGGCTCTTCACAGCGTCCAGCGTGTTATATCAAGCGATGACCGAACTTTTGCAGCGTTAAGCGCCTTCTTCGCCCAACGAAATCTGAACTGGACTCGTCAAATCGGTTTAATGTTTTCTTAGTTTTTCTCGCCACTGCCTGCAATGACTGGGCTCACTGAAGGCGAGACTGGCACCACGAAGTGGTACTGGCGAAGGCGAAGCCTTCACTAGCCATTTTGTTGCCTCCTGCCGAAGGCAGCCTTGCGACCTGGCGTGATCTTCGCCAGCCTTGCGTCCCGGCATGTTCTTAGCCGGCATTGCGACCTGGGTCGTGCTTGCCCAGCGTTGCGTCTGATGTCTTATTCCAGCATCACTTCCTGGCGAAGCCAGCCTTGAGTCTCTCTCTTATTGGAAATATATCGGCAGTTTATCGGAAATCCAGTATAATTGAAGTGTGATGAGAGGAGAGATGGTTGTGAAAGTGAAGTGGGACCCCCAATACTCAATTACCGATAAGATAGCCTCAGATCTCATGACCATAGAAAAGATAAGGATTCAAGTTGAGAACGCACAGATTCCTTTAAGCTCTCTTTCGAGAATTAGAGAAAGCGCAAGGATCCGATCGACCCACTTTTCAACACAGATAGAAGGCAATCGCCTGACTCTCCAGGAAGCGCGCGATGTTGTAAATAATCAGAGGATCACACAAGAAAAAGCTAGGGATGCAAGAGAAGTGAAGAACTATTGGGATGCCCTCCTAAAAATCGAGGAGTGGGCTCAAGAACTCAGACCGTTCGATGAATATATTATTAAAAAAACGCACTCGATTGTCGAAAAGGGTCTCAGAGCAAAGCCCTCTGCGTATCGAAGCGAACAAAACGTAATTAGAGACTCACTGACTAATGCGATCATCTACCTTCCTCCGGAAGCAAAGGATTCTCCAGAACTTATGAGAGGACTCGTCAGCTGGGAACAAGATGCCAGGAACAAAACTCCTGTCCCGCTGATCGCCGCGCTCGTTCACTACCAATTCGTTACTATTCATCCCTTTTACGACGGGAATGGAAGAACCGCAAGACTCCTGTCTACCTTCATTCTTCAAAAGGAAGGCTATGGACTGAACGGAATCTTTTCTCTAGAGGAGTACCACGCTAGCGACCTTCAGCTCTATTACAACTCTCTAGTCACCCATCCTCACCACAACTATTATGAAGGAAGAGAGAAAGCCGACCTCACCGGCTGGGTTGGATACTTCGTGGAATTGCTCGCAAAGGTTTTCGAAGCAGCTGGAAATGAAGTCCTCACTCAAGGAGCGATTCCTTCAGACCCCGTGCTCTTGAGAAGGCTTGACCATCGCCAGAAGAACGTGCTCTCTATGTTCGCTTCAAGAGATTTCTTGACTGTAAGAGAGCTGGCAAACAACCTGGGGCTTTCAGAGAGAATGGCGAGAAACATGGTAAACAAGTGGGTCCAAAAAGGCTTTCTCGAAGTACTCGATCCTTCGAACAAGAATCGAAGATATGGATTATCGGAAATATATCGGCAGTTTATCGGAAATGGTAATTGAGGTCGATTTGCGGAATGTGTCCGGGGAAGTACTCATTGAGAGGAAGAAATCAATTTCGAAGATGAAGAAAGTTCACCGGAAGGCAAAATTGAAGTGACTGCGCTTCGATTCTATTTTCAATCATTCTGATTCATTACAGCTCTCACCGCTTTCATAACTCTATTACCTGGTTTCAAATCGGACAAAATATCAGACATGAAGCTATTCTCACGATCTGAAAGCAACAACGCACAGTGGGGAAGAAGAGAAAGAGATCCATATGCAGCATATAAACACCCCGAACGACTGATACAGCTTTGCTGTTTGTTGCAGAACATACCAGCTCTGCGTTCCTTATCCAATGGTCTCTACAGCGATAATATGAAATTGCGTCCTATATACTGGACATTAATAGCAAAATATGTTCGTTATAGCAGTCACTAACTGCAGAGTGGTCTATCCGCACTCATATAACAGTGGTTGGGGTACGTATGAAAAAGGGTGAAAAGTCGATTATTGGCTTGTTGTCAAGATCAAGATATGTGTGCACCTTTCTTCCAAGCTCCCAGCTTCTGTTCGTCTTCTTCCAAACCGTCACTTTCCCAGACCTTGTTCGATGAAGTCTTCCATTTCCTGTATATGCTCAGGATTTTTGCAGGCCTTCTTCCAGTCATCCAAGACCCTTTCGAAAAGCTCATCTGGAGCATCTTCTACCCAGTCTTTGAACTGAGATGTTGATTCTTTGCCGAACTGGTTAATCCCTTTCAGAATACCCATGCAGTATTTCTTCGCCTCGTTGTCCAGTGAAAGGTCGAAATATCTGTTCAATTCATTTGTGAATGGTTCTAAAGCCTCTTCAAACATTTCCCACGCTCTATCTGACGGTTCCACATACCCATACCTCACGCTGCCTGACTGTTCCCAGAGATCCTCAACTTCAATTCCTTCCAACGCATAGTACACTTGAGAAGCAACGTTCTCGACATCTATATCGCGCAAGTATTCCAATGCGATTTGTTCAATACGTTTTGCAATGCTCCGATCTTCGCTGGCCAAGGCTTTCAATATAAGAAGAGCATCATGCCCGTCAATTCTGTCAAGAACTTTCTTTTTCTTACTTACTGCGCGAGGCTGCTTCTTGCTCCTATCCACCGTAGTTCCACCTCAACACCCGAGTCGTTATTCTCAGAAGATACTGCTTAACTTGATTATAACTCTCTGACAGCGAGTTTTGATGATTGTGATCTCCATTGGGATTATGATCAGTGCGGAGGG
>DSBT01000381.1 GCA_011045915.1 Mesotoga infera | reverse complement strand
GGGGAGGTCGAAGATGGGAACCCTGGAGAGAATAACGAACGCGATCATCGAAACAATGCCTGCTCAGGCAAAAGCTGCCACTGAAGAGGCTCTAGCGGAAGGCCACAGCGCAAAGGAAATTCTCGACAGCGCGCTTATCCCGGGGATGGATGAAGTCGGCAGGCTATTCAGAGAGGGCGAGTATTTCGTTCCCGAAGTTCTTGTCGCAGCAAAGGCGATGAACCAATGCATGGATCTTATCGAACCTCTTCTTGTCAGCGGTGGGGTCAAGAAGATCGGCAAAGTGATTGCCGGGACTATCGAGGGTGACCTCCATGACATTGGAAAAAACCTGGTGTGTATGATGCTTAAGGGAGCGGGCTTTGAAATAATCGACCTTGGCGTCGATGTGAAACCGGAGGAGTTTGCGGAAGCTGCGAAAGGCGCCAGACCGGATATACTGGTGGTTTCTGCCCTGTTAACGACCACAATGCTCAATATGCCCAGAGTGATCGAAGAACTGAAAAAGGCCGGAATTCGAGAAGAAGTAAAGGTGCTCATAGGTGGGGCGCCCGTGAGTCAGACCTATGCCGAGGAAATTGGAGCGGACGGTTATTCTCCCGACAGTGCCGGAGCCGTCGAACTGGCAAGGATGTTCGTATCTGGGTAAGCTCATTTATTTTTGAGGAGTGTCCGATGGCGATCCGGAATCGTCGGGGAGACCGTTTGCTCAACGCGAAAATCAAATAATATACAGGTACTCAATACACGACTAAGTGTGATCAGGGAACCTTTAAAAAGTGTAATTTCAAAGACAAGTTGATATAATACCGATGGTATTCATTTATTCCGATTTTTCATTTTGACGGCTGTAAAGCTGTCTATTTACGGATGGAGGGTTCGAGATGTTGACAGCGCTGATAATAATGTCGGTCGTCACTCTGATTTCCTTTCTCTTCGCAATTGCATCTATCAGAAGGCTTTCTCAGAGTATCAGGAGGAATCAGGAACTCCAGCTCAAAGAGAAGGACCTGGAGAGAGATGTCGCAGAGAGGGATGAAAAACTGGACTGGCTAACTTCTGCCAAAGAGGAGCTTGAAGAGACCTTCAAAGCGATATCTTCTGATGTTCTTAATTCCAGTACGGAAAACTTCATTCGACAGGCAAACGACAAGTTCTCGGGATTGCTCAAGCTGCAGAAAGAAGATTGGGGCACTCAGAAAAAAGATTTCGAGAGTCTCGTTAGTCCGGTGAAAGACAACCTGGAAAAGCTGGAAAGAAATGTGAGGGAATTGGAATCTAAGAGAGAAGGAGCATACAAAGCTCTTGAAGAACAACTGAGGACTCTTACGACAGCAAACACCGATCTTAGGCAGGGTGTTACGGATTTGAAGGGCGCCTTGAGAAATAGATCAACTCGTGGAAGATGGGGTGAGATTGAGCTTCGTAGAATAGTTGAGCTCAGCGGCATGACCGAACATGTTGATTTTGTGGAACAGGAATCGATTGACAGCGGCAGGCCGGATCTTATTGTAAAACTACCTAACGAGGCTTACATACCGGTAGATGCCAAAGTTCCGCTCGACAGTTATCTGGCTGCATTGGAAGAAGATGACGAGTCGTCGAGAAGCCAGTTCATGAACGTCTACGCTAGGAATGTTCGCGAGACTGTGAATAGACTCGCCAGCAAGAAATACTCTGAATCGTTCAACAGAAATGCCGATTTTGTGGTAATGTTTGTCCCGGTGGAGTCTGCAATAAATGCAGCTTTTCTAACAGATCCGGACCTCTTTGAATATGCTATTGCGAAGAAGGTCCTTATTGCTTCTCCGGTGAATCTCGTTGCGCTGTTGAAGTCTGTAGCCTATGGCTGGCAGCAGTACAGCCTTACCGAAAACGCAGAAAGGCTTGTTCAAGCCTCGAAAGAACTCTATAATAGATTCGGTGTTTTCTTCGCTCATTACAACAGACTGCAGGGCCATCTAAAGAACGCC
>DSBT01000380.1 GCA_011045915.1 Mesotoga infera | reverse complement strand
ATTAGAGCCCAAATCGCCGTCACTTGATGCAGAGAAACCGGATAAAGCAAATCCGTTGCCTGAACTAGCCACCGCGAGGCTAACATCTTCCAGTTCTCCGCCAAGATATTTATCCCAAAGCAAATTCCCGTCGACATCGATCTGCAGAAGCCAGATGTCACTATAAGCTAATCCAGCTCTCTGCAAGAGAGTATTTTCCGTACTTTTCCTTTCCGGATTCGACTCCGAGAAGCCAACTGCTTGAAGACCACCAGAAGGAGTTATATAGAAATCTTGAAGAAAGTCGTTGCCATTACCTCCTAAGCATTTCGTCCACAAGACTTCTCCCTCTTCCGACAGTTTTATTACAAAGCCATCATAGTCTGAAGTTTTTCGAGAGAAAGCTCCTTTAGTGGAGCTGGTTGAACCCCCAACAAATATATCTCCGTTGGCGGCCACTTTTACTGAGGATGGTGAATCCTCGCTCTCTCCACCCAGAACTTTGGACCAAAGGAGTTCGCCATCAATGCTGACTTTGATCACCAGAACTGATGAGAATTCCAGAGTCAATCCATTAATCGTCAAGAGGCTTCCACTATTACCTTTGGCTTCTCCATCCATAGAAGTTGTTTCTGCAACAATCACGATGTCTCCTTTTGGGTCAAGATTAAAATCGACCGCCCGTTCAAAGGCGCTCCCACCAAATGATTGTTGCCAGACTCCCGTTCCTGACCTGTCGAGTTTTATAAGAGCAATGCTCTTTCCTTCACTTTCATGTGAGGAATTCGTTCCCAAAATCAAATATCCGTCCTCGATCTCAACAACCGCGGCCGCTTCGCTCTGATTTTCTCCAATTCTGAATCTCCAGCTCTCATTTGCGAATCTATCAAGTTTGATTGCCAGCAATGAAGATCCTTCCCCAGATCCGAGGTCGGTTGAAGATTGAGTTTTGCCTACCACTAGAAATCCCTTATCGTAGGTTTGTATAATGTCATTGAACTCGGTCCAGCCCATATCGAACTTCTTTTGCCAGGCAAAATAGCCGTTCTCGTCAAGTTTCACAACCCATCCTGCTCTTGAAAGTTCTTTCTCTGAGGAATCCGAAACAAGTTCGGTATCCGTAGAACCCGCAAGAATGAAGCTACCATCTGAAAGAGGTCTGATTTTGGCGAAGCTGTCTCTTCCATCAATACCAATGACCCTCTTCCATTTCAGTTTGGGAATCCTTTTTGTTCTGAATGACCAAATTGGGCCTCTTGTTAGCCCGCCCTTTTCATCTTCAGCCACAACCTGCCAACTGTATTCTGTATCCGGTTCAAGAGAAGGCAAGGTATAGTTGGTGTCAGCGATTTGTCCGGCCTGGAGTTCCAGATTTCCAGCTCCAAAGTAGAGAGTATAAGACAACCTGTCTCCATCGGGGTCTTCGCACTTCCATGAGAGGACCAAGTTGTTCATGAAATCCTCAACACCATCGTCTGGATAAGGAGAGTGAGGTTCTTCTGGCCAGTGGTTCTTATCCATTATGATAATGCTAAAGGTTTCGCAGTGCCACTGCCCCAACATGTCAATTGCTTTAATAGTCACTCTGTGAGCCACAGGAGCCTCGCGAGGCCCAGCGGTGTATCGATACTCAGCATCCCGAATTTCTCCCACCCCACTGACGATTTCGTATGATATGTTTTCTGAATTTGAAGTGGTAAGCTCTTTCAAGTCAATCTCCAGACACTCTCCCTCAAAAAGCTTCTGGTTTGTGATTGCGAGTGCGGGGGATGGGAGTGGGTTTTCCACTTCAATCTCAATGGGGACAACAACTGTTGATTTTTCCGACTGTACAACGATCTCCACTTCGTCTTTGGGGCAGCTTAGAGATTTCGTATCGATCAGAAGGAGATCGTTCTCTATTCTTCCCTTCTCTCCAACTACTGAAAAGGCAAGGGCCGTTCCATTGCTTCTTACTAAGTCAAAAACTGGTATTGATAGTAACACGCCGTATTCTGCCCTCACACTTCTCAACTCCAAGACTTCGAAATCTGCACTTTGCCCCTTCAGCAGCCCGAAGCCTGAGACAACTGCGATGACAGCGAAACAAGCTATTGCAGCAAACAGTATTCTCCTCATAATCAAAGCCTTATCTTCCGTGTCTTCTTCTTTGAAGACTTTGCTGTCATAAACAGAACCAAAGGAAGGGCTATCACAATCAGAATCAACAAGTACCAGATCTTGCCATTAGCCCTTTCATTCTCTGGAGGGGCAGAAAGCGTGAACGATGCTCGAGCTGAATTGCCCTCAACATCACTCACAATCACGAGATGTTCCCCATACTCGCTTACCATAATGTGCATTTCCTTTTCTCTTTCATTTACTGGATAAGTTTTTCCAGAAACAACAACCTCTTTTACGTTAACGTCATCGCTTACTGTGAAGCTGAGGATCCTTTCATTACCCGAAACAGCATGCTGAATTGGCTCACCGCTGATTACCGGATCTCCTGTCGAAACCGGTTTTCTCGATAGGTACTCTTTTTCTAACCAGCCGTAATCGGAAACAAAATAGCAGTTTTCGCCTTCTTCGGTAACTTTGACTTCCTGACCAAATCCCAGATTTTCATGATCTCTGGAAACCCAGAGACTTCTTGCCTCAGCTTCCAATGAAAATGTTGACATCGCTTTGTTTCCATCTTGATCGTATGCATTGACAGTATATTCGCCCGTTCCCTGAACTTCAGTTCTAATTTCTGCAAAAGCTGAATTTACTGCAAGAGGAGTTACTGAAAGGTCGGGAGCCACGATTTCAATCAAAGTCACTGTGCTGTTGTCGGAGACGTACAATTCTAGATACTTGCTTTCGCCAATCGAAACCTTCTGAATTTTATCGCCGGCTATGAGAGGTGGTTCAACATCAGGAGGGACTCTCGAAAAGGAGTCCCTGTCAAGCCATTCTCCATTCACAAGGTATGCCAGTTCACGAAAATCATCAATTATTACTCTATCGCCTCTTTTATATGTGCCGATTTCTTTTATTACGTACATCACGGTTTCTTCAAATTGAATGCTTACAGTTCGTTCGTCGTAGGAACCTGAATCGTCATAAGCTCGGATGATGTAGTCGCCTGCGCCATCGGGGCTAAACACAACTTCTCCATCTTCACCTATTTCCACTTCTTTTTCATTCACTGTCACTTTCTCAACAGGCTTGGAGACCGAAAAATCCACCGTGTTCTTTTCTATGCTTATACTAAGAAGAGCAGGAGTGTAGATTTTTGGCAACTTATCTAGTTGGAGAAGAAGTGAACTGAGCTCTCTTGCGACTTCCAAAGGACTAGCTCCATCGACTGTATTGACTCTCTCAGTTCCAAGTGCTGAAGAAACCCAGTTGCCGATGGAGTTATAAGAGAAATATTCTCCGTCACCAAACCCTATCAATGTTCCTATTGGAGAGGCTCTTTCAACATCCCATATTTTCAAAGTTCCATCTGTGGAAGATGAGTAAAGCACATGACCATCGTTCGAAAGGACTATCTCTGTTACATCCCAGTTGTGGCCCGTTATCATATGCACAAGAGCGAAAGAAGGAAAGGAAAGACTCTTTATTGTTCTGTCAGAGGATGCAGTGTAGATTAACCCATTGTCGATGAGAATCTTTGTGAGTTGTGCGTTGTGGACTCTCGATGTCTTCAGGGGGGACCAGGTCTTGACATCATAAGATTTCAGATGGCCCGCCTCAGATCCAACTACAAGAACTGTTCTATCTCTATCCATAGACACTGCGGTAAGTGATCCGATCTCTGCCCTGATAACCTTGACTTGCTGTCCACTTGACGTATCCCATATTCTAAGAGTTCCATCTTCCGAAGCGGAATATAGACGGTTTTGTTCAGGCCAGTCGACAATGGAGTGAACGGATCCGGAATGGCCTCTGAGAGTTCTTATGAACGATAGACTTGATAGCGACCATATCTTCACCGTTGCATCTGAGCTACATGAATAAAGCGTCTTACCGTCTGCAGTTACAATCAAGTCATTTACTGCACTGGTGTGACTGCTCAAAGATTTGATTTTCTTTCCAGTCAGAAGATCCCAAACGATAATTATTCCATCGTCGTAGCCCGCTATTCCTGTCTTTCCATCGGAAGAAACAGCAACTGAAGTTACCCAGGCGCTGTTAAAGGAAAGATTGTGTATCAAACTTCCATTTAATAGGCTCCACACTTTGATGGTATTATCAATATATCCTGAGACAAGTCTCTCCCCATCTGGACTAACTGCCAACGAAGTAGCGCTGAAAGCCTTGCTGTCCGGCAAGTACTCTATGCCAGACGCAACAAGAGAAAAAAGCAAAGTAGCCAATATAGCTATCCTTCTCAAATCTATCACCCTGAAAAAAATTTTCACTCAATTCTACCATTCATGGCCGTTCAAGAACAGTCCAACCTATCGGTCAAGAAACCTCTGAATCTCCAGACGATAGCCATCGGGATCCTTTGTGAAGAAATGATAGATATTAAACTTCTCGTTCACGATCGGCTCGGTGCATTCAAAACCCAATTCGGTCAGTTTTTCATAGAATTCATCGACTTCTTCGGTGAGCAGAGTTATTATTGGATTGTTTTCTCCAGGATTCACCTGTAGATGATCACAAAAACCTATCATGCCACCGCCGGCGGTGAAGAAAATCTGACATTTCCCCTGATCTCTGAACAGTTCAAGCCCTATCAAGTCTCTGTAGAAAGAACCTGTATTACTCAGGTTTCCGGTGCCCAAAAAAACGATTGTGTTTACTACCTCCAACACTAGCCTCCCTTCAAAACAAGGGTCCGATTTACGATCGGACCCTTCCGGTTGATCTTCAATACATATTTGGGTGCTATGAGGACACGTTGCACTTAAAAGGGTGTAGGTGTGCTTTGCGCTTGCCTTGCTATCTTGCTAGAATCGATTTGTCTTTCATCTCGGTGATACAACAAATGAGACCCCAATATTGGGCCAATGGTTCAGTTAGCATGTATACTTTTATTTGCGTATATATTACATTCGGCTTTCGGCAATTCTATTCTCAAGGGTTCAACCTGCCTGGAAAACACAAGTCCTTATCTGCAATACCACAAGTTGTCATAAATTACTGTATTTAAGTTCCCTATATTCAGACTTTCCGCATCGTCTCTTTAGGTTTTAGTTCTCAATGTTCACTCCCGACGTAGGACTAGCAGTCGTAGAGTGGACCAACCTGCTCATTTGATAAAAGCAAGTTTCGCCAAAAGGCGCTTGTTTTATGAGAAGGCCTTTCAATGCCAATTCCTATTTTAGAGAAGAACCTAGGAGCCTTCCGTGGCCGGTTGCATATGTTATGGATCTTGTGTGACCGCTACAATCACCGATGAACTTCAGATTCTTGTATCGACCGTTGTTTATCTTGTTCGAGTAAAACTTGACTTCGACGGCATACATAAGATTGTCGGGATAGGATATTCCAGGAATTACCTCGCTGAGTTTCTCAATAAACTCGGTAATGGAAACAGATATTCTCCTGGGTAACACAAGGTTAATGTCCCCCAGAATGAAATCGCTTTCCGGTAACGTTGGTTTCACCCTCCCCAATCTCTTTGTTCTCTTCGTCTGTATGAAATCCTCATAAGTTTGAAGAATCACTTTCCTGCCACCGGCAAGAATGTTGCTCAATCTGCTTATATATGAACCGTAACCTATTGGGTCACGAAAAGGTTCGGTGAAACGCGTTGTGCAAAGTATTGCGAAGTTAGTGCTCTCTGAACTCCCACCGGAGTTGGAGTGGCCGTTCACGGTCACGAAATCTTCGTAGTTCTCTAGAACGACCTTTCCAGATGGATTGTTACAGAAAGTTCTGACAGTATATCCTGTCTTGGCCTTCAATCTTACCTTGAATTCATACATCTCACTATTTATCTCTTCAACTACATGATCGGGAAGTTCGAATCTGATTCCAATGTCTACCGTGTTACTAGATGCAACGATCTCTGGATACCGCCCTGTAACCTTTTTTATAAGCGAATGACCACTTCTGCCCACAGCAACTACCACATAATCAAACTCGGCTTCGAATCCCTCTCCTCTAAGAACAATTCTTTCCTTTTCAATATCTATTTCATCGACTCTCGAGCCAAAGTGAAAATGGACGTTCTTCTTCTTCGAGAATTCGTCGAAAATCCTTGTGAGGACCGAACCCAATTTATCGGTTCCTATATGCCAGAACTTCGAGTTCACAGGTTCAAAACCCTTTTCATAGAAGAGGTTGAAGAATGAGGATTTTCTGTCAAAAGATGTACCTGTTTTAACGACGAATTTGTCTTCGGAATGCAGTTTCTCCAGATAGAAATCGACTACACTTTTCTGAATAGAAAGAGGAATCTCCATATCACCGCCCATGGTATCTGACACGAAAATCTTCCCATCCGACCTTATTCCGCTTATGCTTGAACTAAAAATATCCTTTGAGCGTTCAAGAATGTGAATCTCATGATTCTCATCAATAATCTCACTTAAGAAGCCTATTGAGGCTGCTCCAAATCCAATAACTCCAATTTTCATCTGATAAGTCCTTAACGGACCGTTCACCTCCCCGGCGCGTTATTATTCCCAGGTAAATCTGTATTTATCAAGCCCCAGCTCATCTCTAAGCTCTACCAGTTGCTTCCTCAAGATCTCATTTAAAGGGGCACCTTTCTCCTTTCTAGACTTCCAGGCGAGGTATTCCTTCTCTCCAGCGGTATAGATCCTTTCTTGCCCGGGGGCCTTTTTTGACGCTCTAAGCTCTCGGAGTATATTACCCGCGAGCTTCTTGAATTCGTTCAGTGGAGTGAACGGTTCGATGTCTATTGCAATGAAGAAATGACCTATTGGAATAGGTCTCTTTTCATTTTTGGGTCCCACACCCGTCAGCAATTTCAAATAGCTGCCTGCCTGCAAAGCGGCAGAAAGAATCTCAACTACAGCCGCGTAGCCATATCCCTTGTATCCGGCAGTCTCCTCACCAATACCTCCCAGCGGAGTCAAAGCGGCTTCTCCTTTTGTCAGATCAATCAAGATTTGCTCAGTGTCTGTTCTTGGTTTACCATCAAGACCAATAACCCACCCTTCTGGCAGTTCCTTGCCTGCTCGGGCATAGACTTCAATCTTTCCCCTTTGAGCGACAGAAGTGGCGCAGTCGAGAACGAAGGGAAAGTCTTCGTCTGTGGGAATCCCGAAAGTGAGTGGATTAGTTCCCAACATATTCTCCACTCCGAAAGTTGGTGCAATTGATGGGCGGGCATTCGTGCCTGTAACTCCTATCATGCCCTCTTCAATTGCCATCATTGGATAGTAGCCGGCAATTCCGTAGTGTGTTGAGTTGCGCACTGCCACCATTCCCATTCCATAGGTTTTCGCCTTCTCAATTGCGAGCTTCATTGATCTGTAAGCAATGACATGTCCCATTCCGTTGTGTCCATCAATCACTGCCGTCGTGGGGCTTTCTCTAACAATCTCAAAGTCTGTGACGGGATTCTGAGTTCCTGAGCGGATTCGATCAACGTAAATGGGTTTCAGTCTTCCTATGCCGTGTGAGTCTATCCCTCTTTTGTCTGAAGTGATGAGAACATTGGCACAAACACTTGCGTCTTCTTCAGGAACTCCGATTCCGACAAAAACATCTTTCATGAAGGCTTCTAGGGTGTCAAAATCAACCCAGACAACATCGTCATAGATATTTTCCACAAAATCCCTCCTCTTTCTTTCCACAGCCAATTATACAATCAGCATGAACCATATACAGTCTATCAAGTAATTCTCATTAATTTCGGGCTGTCTCTCTTCCAAATTCTTGATCCTTCTGACGGATCAGGTGATTAACTGCGGACTCTCACCAAAAGATGGCTTGCTTTTATTAGAAAGAATCGAGTACAATGGAATTACGGAAAATCCACATCATCAGGGTTTGTGATCATGTTGCCTTCATGAGTTTGAGGAAGAATGGTGAATCGATTGAAAGACAGAATTGGACCAGGAATATATCTCTACCCCATGCCATTAGTTGTGGTTGGTACGATGAACGAAGAGAGACCCAATTACACTACAGTTGCCTTTTGTGGGGTTGTAGAGGTTCAGCCGCCAATGATCCAAATTTCTCTAGCGAAAACTAGGTTAAGCTGCAGGAATATAGAGGAGTCGGGTTACTTCAGTGTGAATGTACCATCTCTCGACATGCTCAGAGGCGTGGATTATATGGGAATCTACTCCGGAAAGACCACGGATAAGTCGGAGGTTTTCAGCACCTTCACTGGAAAAACCGGAATCGTTCCGATGATAGAAGAAGCTCCTTTGAACATGGAATGCGAGTTAGTCAGGAGTTTCGAATTCGGTTCAGTACATGTCACATTTGTCGGTGAAGTAATCCAAACATATTGTGCAGAGTCGTGTATTGTCGACGGCCTTCCAGACATAAGGAAGATCAGTCCGGTAGCGTTCTCTGTCTACGAGGACTCCTACTGGTCTATAGGCATGTATCTTGGAAAAGCGTGGAATATCGGAATAAAGTACACCCCTCCAAGAGAGGGCGTTGAATAGTCCTTCTTTTGGAGGGATAAGACTTCTCACTCCTTCTCGTAAGAGGTCGGTCCTTCAGACCAATCCGTTTTGTCAAGCCATTCTTTTGGATAGCCTGTTGGCTGGGCCATGTTGCCTTTCTCACTTATGAAACCATCGTTATACTTTACTATCAAATACTCAGAGAATTCCCACCAAGCTCGTACAATCTCTTGAGAGTTTCTTGAACAGAATCTTGCGAGGTAGTCAGCAGCCTCCCCTGGTTTTGTCGGAAGAATCGCGGCAACACTTGCTTCAATTTCCGGAAGGCGACTTAGAGAAAATGCTTCATATTTCTGCTGCATCAGTTTAATTTCCTCGTGCATGTAACTGTATTTCAGAGCGGCCCAGTTTGACACGAAGTTGAACGCCCACCAGGCGCTGTCCCTGCTGAAGCGTGAAGTATCGCAGACTTGAATAGAATCAGGCAGATTGCTTACTCCTGAGTAGAAGGGAATGAAACAAGTATCTGCTGGTTTATCTAGACCTAACCACATTATTCCTCCAATGGGGTTCGGAAGCCATTCTCTTCCCTGACATACGAAAGTGTATCCACAATATGTGACTGATACAGGCCTTTCCCAAGCACCTTCAAGTTGACGAGTAGGATCGCCCACATCACCCTGTCCGTCGTAGGGACCGTAAAACCTGTCTGGGTAACCAAATGGGCCGGCTGCAATCCCCTTTGTTAGGTCGAACTCCGTTCCTTCATAGTGGTCTCGATATAAGTTCATCACGTCATTTGCTGAGAGTCTTCTGTCCGGTTTTATCGAGAATGGATATTCTCTTGTGAAACCGTCTTCTACCCAGGGAGAAAGGTTTAGGCTTGGAGAGATTAAGGAGAAGAGACGCCATACTCTCCTCAAAGAGTAGTAAGGGTGATTGTATTCTCCAAGACTCACAGTTTGCAGCCAGTCAAGAAGACCATCTTCGGGATTCCACCATCCGTATCTCTCTGCAACTTCGTGAAGAGTCTTTCCGAAAAGGAAATCAGAGTCTTCGGGATCTATTTCCCTTATTCGGAATTGGTTTGCGGCGACGAAGACTTCCCCGTCGGGAACCTTTTTTGCAACCCATAATCCTCCTGTTCCTTCAGGAGAAGGAGCCATCTCAATTATCCACGCTTCGTTTGGATCAGCAACGGGCAGTGTTTCACCTGTACCGTAGTATCCGTATTCTTCAATTAAGAATCCTATCAGTTCAACAGCTTCGCGAGCAGTTTTGCATCGTTCAAGAGCGACTCTAGATAGTTCAGAGGAGTAGAAGATCCTTCTGCCTGGTTCAGGACCGATCTGGATCTTTGCTCCATTTGTGCACTCGCCAAACATCAGTTGGTGCTCGTTCATTATCCCGTATGAACCGTCGAAATAGGCATATGTGTGCGCTGCTTGGGGAATCATTCCTATAGGAATTGAAGCCGGATAGCCAGATGTATCGTAAGCATGAGCTCTGCCCGACACAATCCTTGGATAAATAAAGCTGTTATACTGAGGGAATTCGCCTATCGCGACTGCCGTACAATAAACCGGCCTAAATGACCCGGGTTCGTGATCTTGGGCAGGGACATAGACTATTCTCTGATCGGCTAGATCGTTGTCGTCTGAATGAGCAACAATCATTGATCCATCAGCACTTGCACCCTTAGTTACTATAAGTGTCGTACATGCAAAGGAAGCACCAACAACGATTACGAAGATAAAGAGTAAACATACCTTTGAAGCTTTCATACTAACTCACCTCTCTTCAGTTGGAAGGCAGATCGAGATTCTTAACTTCTCTGGATTTTGGGATACTTTAGACTCTCACATTCCTAACGAATCAGAGTTGTGTTAATTGAAGATACTTCCGGAACAGCAAAAGAAACATAAAGATCTTCACTTCCGATTTTACGATCAGCAAATGGCAATGGCGTGGCAAGGCTAAGGAATTGGATATCAATAGCTCCTCCTTCAGGTTCCAAATCTACTGAATTCCGGACAATCATCCTCAGAGGTTCTTTATTCCCAAAATAGAAGTCAATGAATGCTCTCCGCACATCATCGGTCACATTCAAAACGTAGTTCGCGAGCTGTCCGGCCAAAGTGTTGCCGAAAACCCAACCGTATTTTGGCAGGGAAAACTCGCCCCAGAGGTGTGATCCCGGCTGACCCAAGAAAAGCTGAAACCCGCCAGGTATTCTTGCCTTGACACCTATAGATCTGCACAATGTCGCAAAGAGCATTGACTGCATTACGCAATTACCAAAGTGATGCTCATAAGCGCAGAGGCTTTCCGGAATGCCGTCTGCTTCAATTGCCGAATGTGCCATGAAACTGTAGCTGACATTTTCTACGACGTAGTAATAGAGTTCCTTCGCCTGTATGTGAGGATTTGCTACTCTTTCCATAATAGACTTTGCAGGACTTGCAAAATTCTCGTCGAAAGAGATATTTGTGAAAGATGCTGTATATTCTCCGAAAATAACACTTTCAGTATCATATTCTTTGACAGACGCAGTATCAATGCTTAAATGCTGTCTGAAAGAGAATACTATTGTTATTTCCAAATTCCCTATTATAGAAGCAAGATCAAATTCGAAAAGAGCGCATCCAATATTCCAGTCGATTCTGGGAAAACTAGCCAGTGTTTCGGGCGGGAATACCTTCAAAACTGCAATGTAATCCTGGATTAAGCTATGCGGCGGAAGAAGCAGCCAGATCCTTAGGTAACCACTGTCGGGAGGTGCACGTTCTTCATCCTCGACCTGGAGTTCAACCAAGAAACTTCTAATGTCGAAATACGGGTACAATCCAGCCTTGAAGACAGCGAATCCCAGGGGCGTTTCATAGTACTCGGAAAGTATGAATCTGACAGTTCCATCGAACCACGCGGTCCACGACTTTTCTTGGCTGACAAATTCAAGATCTCTGTAGAAAAGGTTGTCTTCAAGTTGGCTGGAAAGCTTCCACGAGTTGCCGCCGAACCTCCTCTGGATGTCTCTCTCCTCAATGATCGCACAGATTTCATCATCGGAATCGGACGCCAGATGTGGAAAGTGACTCAAGATTATCTCTTTTGCTTCCTCGCAATAACAATAGATGGAACAGCAAAAGCTTCCTTTGATTTTTTTCTGAGAAGCCAGATACTCCTCATTTCTCACCGTTTCGATAGAAGAAAAGAGTGTTGAAACAAATAAAACGGCAATGAACAGAACGAAGACCATTCTCATGTTGTCTCCCTCAAGCCCCCTGATTTCTTTGGTACGATCCAAATATACTCCTCAAGATGCAAATCGCAAAACTCTCTGACAGCCTCTTTCTTAACGATACGAAGTTATCTAGTAGTCTTTTTTTGAGAAAACTCGGTGCTAGAATCAAAGAGACAGTACAGCCAATTCCTTGTTCAGTTGTTTCTTCTACAGTGGAGGTGTGCGGATGAATCAGAAGGGTCTATTCAGAAAGAGGAAGCCACCGCTTGGTTCAGTACCTGGAAGTCTAGATATTGACGAAGAGGCACCCTTTCCTTTGATCAGGCTTATCGAATTCGACGGAAATTATCTTAGGGAAGAAATCCTTGAGAATCTGGACGAACTGAAGTCAATAGTTTTCGAGAGAGGAAAGGTTCATTGGGTTGACGTTCAAGGATTAGGAGACGAAACGCTAATTCGAAAGCTTGGTGACATCTTTTCTCTCCATCCTTTGGCTCTTGAAGATGTAACGAATATTCCTCAGATCCCTAAGGTCGACGAATATGACAACTGTACTTTTCTCTGCCTGTCTATGTTGCGAAAGGATGAGAGCGTTCTTGTCACAGAGCAAGTCAGTGTTTTTGTTGGAGAGACTTTCGTGCTCACTTTCCAGGAAAGATACGGAGACGTTCTAGACCCTGTTAGGAAGAGAATAAGGAGGAACGCTCAGATAAGGAATATGAGCAACGATTACACGGCTTACGCTATAGTTGATACAATCGTTGATAACTACTTCCCAGTATTGCAGGAACTGGGCAACGATCTCGAGAACCTTGAAGATGAGCTCATGGAAAAAGCAGCCAGGGAAAAACTCAAAGAGTTATATGTACTTAAGCATAAATTGGCTCATCTGAAGAGACTTATTTGGCCTACCAGAGACGCGATTGGTCGTATTTCCAGAGGCGAAAGCAAGTACTTTGGAGACCAGATTTCGCTTTACTTCAGAGATGTATATGACCATGTAATGCAGTCGCTCGATATGCTTGATCTAAGTCGAGACCTTGCGTCAGAGCTGATGAACCTGTACCTTTCTTCGACCAGTAACCGCATGAACGAGATAATGAAAGTACTGACAGTAATCTCAACAATCTTCATACCCCTATCATTCATTGCAGGTCTCTATGGAATGAATTTTCATTATATGCCGGAGCTCTCCGTAAAGTGGGCTTACCCAGCAGTCTTGATTGCAATGGCGATAGTCGTTCTCTTAATGTTGTCTTTCATACACAAAAAGGGGTGGTTCAGGAAGTGATACGCGATTTGCTTCTTCGGAAGATACTATATGATCCAAGATGACTCCCTTTTAATCATAAGCAAATGCCGTATAAAACCAGGCTGCTCACTTCACTATGCAATCATCTGAAGTTTCAGCATCATTCGTTCTAATTTCTAGTCAGATAACTGTCTTGTTTTGCGACGCCCTTCGAGAACTTTCTTTTCTGCTGGTTGCGGTTGATGCAGTTGCTTCTGCACTGGAGCAATAGAAATCGTGGCACTTGAAAGTGCTGCAAGGGATTCATTCGAAGCTCGCTGGAATCGAAATCGAAATCTCTCGAAACCAGAAGTTACAAATCCCCTTCTTGAGAATAAATAACGAATTAGTATGGGTTCGAAGGACTGCTAATCAAGTGAGAATCCGCTCCCCACTACCGATAGACAGCAATCAACAACGTCAGGGTCGTAGAGTTTGCCTGCTCCTTCAGTAAGTTCAGCGATCGCTGCTGCAGTTTCATGTGCAGGCCTGTATGGCCGGTGGGATACAATTGCTTCAAACACATCCGCGACCGTTACGATCCTCGTTTCAAAAGGAATTTCCTTACCCCTTAATCCCTGGGGATATCCGGAACCGTCAAGCCGTTCATGGTGCTGCCGTACGATGCTTGATACTGGCCACGGTAGTTCGATTCTTTCCAGCATCTTAAAACCTGCTTCGCTATGACTTTGAATAAGGAACCATTCATTTTCCGTAAGTCGCCCCGGTTTGCTAAGTATCTCAGTTGGCACAGAAATCTTACCAATATCATGGAGAAGTGCGCCCTCACGTACAGTATCTATTTGATCCGAGTTGAGCCCTATTTCGGTTGCTATTGCCGTAGCGAGTTTGCTGACTCTTCGTTGGTGACCGGCTGTGTATGGATCTCTAACCTCAACCACTGTTGAGAGGGTCTCAATAAGGCTTTTAATAGTTTTCTCAGTCGATTCGGGAAGAACATGTTCAAAACTTGATTTGGAAAAGGAATAGACAACTCTTCCTCCCGGTCCGTCAGAATGGGCGCCGTCAATCTTCGTCACTAAAGCATCGACCTCTACTCGTGATCCATCACTCCGAGTGACTATCAATAAACGTTTATCGCCTCGACTGCCGTTATTAATCAGTCTATTCTCATTTCGATTACCTCTTACTTCTATGAAGCTGAACAAATCTCTCCCAATAATTTGATCTCTTTTTCTTCCGAAAAGCTTCTCGGCGGCTCTGTTAGTAAGGATAATCACTCCTCTTTCGTCAGTAGAAATCACTGCCTGATCAACTGTATCGATAATGCTCCTTGCAGTAGCTAACTCAGTTAGGTCATTGATTTCGGTAGTAATCTCTCTGTGCATGCTTACTAACTCTCTATTGGAAATCGGTTTTATCCAGACTTCCTCGTGATAGATTTCCTCAGAAAGCACAATTCTCTCTTGTCTTCCCGTTCTCGCAACTCTTTTCAGCGCCTGCAAATAAAGATGATCGGCCTTGCTAATGGGTCTTACTAGAGCAAGGCCTTCTACAACGGGGAGTCGTGCCAGCCGGTTAAGTTCAAAAGCGAGGTTCTTCGCTAAGGGAGTAATCTTTTCGCAAGTTCTGTCTACAGAAAAAATCGCGGCTCCAATGAACTGTTCTTCAAAGACTCTTCTGAATAACCTGTTGAGGCTACTGTCAGTCTCAAAATGGTGAATCGCGCTCGAAGCTGTTGAATAGGCAGCCGGATTCTCAAGGCTTTCAGTGCTATCGTTCATACTTCCCGGCTTCTCCTTTTCAACTAAAGACTCGATGTTAATCCTATTTGCCTTCTTCAGGATCTTGACATCACAGAATTTGCTTTTGTCGAAATATGAGGAGATGCTCCACACAGAGCCGGCATTGTCTATAAACAAATCGCTAGAACCGAAGAGAATATTGTACTCTTTGCCAACAATATCACCGAAGTACTTTCTCGAAGGAATGTTCTGGAAGGAAATTCTTCCAGTAGGATCAACCATCATGACCGCTTCATCAATAAGGTCGAGATTAAAGTCTGTTGATTCATCTAATGACAAGACTCACTCATCTCTCATTCTTGGGAAATAAAAATACAAACGTTGGTTCAACATTCAGTTGAGAATCCAATTTAGCTGGTTTCACTTTGAATTCTAACATCTTTGCGGCTATTTTGAAAATCAGACCGACTGTTCAAGATGATTTTCTTTTCTGAGAATATCATCGAACGTGCGATAGGCAGCATCACACTTTTCAATGCTCATTTTCTTCTAGAAAAAAAGACTTTCTTGATTGCATAAGTTACTCCGTCATCGGTACTTGAGCGAGTTACGTATCGCAGACGGCTTTTACTTCGGGAGATGCGTTCTCAACTGCGACGGTGAGACCAACCTCCTTAGAAGGGGGATATCCGCATAGTGATATCCGATAAACGAAACTTCTTCACTAGAAAGTCCATGATAGTCTAGAATGGCATTGAATGCAATCCTTTTGAGACTAATCCAGCGTAGATAGAAAACAGTCCCCAATTCGAACCCTTTGGTGTGATTTCTTTGCTGATTTCACCGCTCTCAACCCGAGATCAATATACATCTAGGAACTCTCT
>DSBT01000379.1 GCA_011045915.1 Mesotoga infera | reverse complement strand
GAGCTTTCACAGTTGTAATTGCACAGTTTGTTATCGAAATGCCTGATCTCGAGAAAAAACTCCTGGGGTCGATCCCGTTGCAGACGAAGGGAAGTGTCATTGACAGAAAGCCTCCGTGACTTATGGCCAGGACTTCTCCCTCTGGGCATTCATCTAAGATGGTATTAATCGCTTTCCAGAATCGTGTTATGACCTGTCTATGGCTCTCACCCTCGGGAATTCGCTCATCTTTCTTACCCCCGATCCAGTCTCCTACAAGCTTCAGGAATGCGCTCGCTGCTTCGCCTTCAATCAACTTGCCCTCAAGTTCACCGACGTGAAACTCCCTGATTTCGTCCAGGGGTTTGGCCTCAATTTCCAATTCTGAAGATACTATGCTCGATGTCTCAATTGCTCTCAATATCGGCGAGGAATATATCCTGCGTATATTCTTTAATCTTAAAAAGCGCGCCGCCATTTCGGCCTGCCGTATCCCTTCTTCTGTAAGCGGGAAACCTTCATTGCTATTTGCGAATATCCTTTCAACATTTGCCTGACTCTGGCCGTGGCGCATCAGATATATTGTTGTCATTTTATGCCTCCATGAAGTTACTCAAGAAGATGATAACAGATTTGGTCTGAAGGTTTTCTGGTCAAAACTCACAGAGCAGTATGCAATAACTCAGAGTGCTCGACCCATGTTTCTAAGACTAGGGTTCCAGAGATCAATATGTGAGATGAATATATGGATTCTAAGGCAGTTTTAGAAAGGTAACTCTTACCCACTTGCTGATTTTACGAATATGTCGGCTTAACGTCTAGTTGCCTCCCAAGTTCCTTCAGCAAAGGGTTCGAATATTGTGAAGGTTCCCGACATCGTATTCTTGTTAACTGATCCAGCGAAATCTATTCCGCTTTCAGAGGTCCACGTGTTGATGCTTACCTCATGATCGTTCGAGATCATTCCAAAGAGCTCTTTACAGGTTGAATTAAGACAGAATCTGCCCCTGTAATTGTAGACTACGTGCTGTTCAATATGAAAAGTTGCAATGTCGGATGATCCATCGGAATAAAGCATCACGGCATCCCAGCTACCGTTCAAGTTTGGAAGTCCGAAAAAAAGACACCCAGATAACAGGACGATTATCGCCAATATCGAGAGTGCGGTCAGAAAGCGTTTCTTCATTCTCCATCCCCTCCGTGCAAAAAGCGCATTCTTTCTCGGACTAACTACGGAATCTACAAAGAAGCGCGAATTTGCTCCAATTATACAGTGTTTGAACCTTTGACATTGGAATCTTTTACAGCTACTGAACAGCGATTATATATGGGGAAATATGATAGCACTACTGATCGATCAAAATCGCTGTTCCGTGTCGTTAAAGAGAAACTATGAAGCAAGGCCTCTGGGACAAAATCATTGGGAATGTAGCGACATAATTTATGCTGATATTACTTCAACATTAAGCTTATTGCTCGTGTTGTCATGCATTCATTTTTGCTTGGAAGTTCATTAGGCATTGTGATCTAATTAACATGAACTAGAGACCGGGCTTCTCATTACAATCCCTATTCGTCCTGACTTCATCTACCAGTTTTTCGACGATTGCCAGATGGTTTTAGATTCATTAAAGAGCCATGATAGAGCAAATTTCCCGAGATAATTTCCAGAATCTTGTGGGTCTAGAAGAATATGCGTGCGGCAGGATATTGAGTTCCATTATTCATCGTGATGAGAGGAGGAAGTGAAGTGTCTGGGAAAAAAGGGAAATTCGTGTTGAACGAGGACTTCATCTACAAGATGCCTGCGCACTTTGGTGGCGATCCTTTCTACCCGATAAGGGTAGTCTACGGGGACAATATTGTTATCACCGTGGAGTATGAAACGGACGAAGAAGTTCTTTTGAACTACATTCCTGAAGACTTCGAACTGAAGGAGCCGGTTGTCAATGTTCAGTATACCAATTGCAGGGATGTAGATTGGATGATTGGGGGAGAGTACAGGCTCATCCAGGTGACGACACCTGTGAAGTATGTTGGAAATTCAGAGGGTCTCGAAGGAGTATATGCGCTTGTCGTATGGGAGAACAAGACCTGTCCGATAATCGGGGGCCGCGAAGAGGACGGAGTACCGAAAGTTTTCGCAGACATCTCTTCTGAGCGCCATCTGGAGAATCACTGGTTTGTAGCGGCAAGCTATGAGCAGTTTACCTTCCTGAAGATTGATCTTCATAGAGGAGATGAAGCGAGCGACGAAATACTGGCAGAACTCAACAAAAATCCTAAGATCAATCTGTTCGGGTGGAGGCACCTGCCTAATCTCGGAAAGGGTGGAGCTACCCTTAGTCATGCTACTCTATATCCTCAAGAGATGGTTTTGAAGAAAATGTGGAGCGGTACAGGAGCTTTGGAATGGACAGGCCTGTCATACGAGCAGCACCCTTTGCAGACAAGAATCATAAGGTCATTGGAGGCCTTGCCGATCAGAAGGGTTACTTCGTCAAGAATGGCCAAAGGAATTGTCAGGTTGAATGTCGGCGATTCAAGGATACTTCCATAGGTTATAGGAGGATGAAGAGATGAACGAATACTTCGAAAAGAAAGTTGCGGTTGTTACTGGTGCGGCCTCAGGAATTGGACTCGGTCTGACCGAGGAGATTCTTTCCAGGGGCGCGAAGGCTGTGTTTATGGCAGATGTAAGTCAGGAGAATCTCGATAGAGAATCGGAAAGGTTGAATTCAAAGTATGAAGGTGAAGCGGTGCCTTTCCTTACCGATGTCACAAAGGAAGATCACGTTGAGAAGCTAATCATGTCTGCCAAGGAGCACGAAGGACATCTTGACTTTGTGTTCAACAACGCAGGGATCGGAATGACGATCCCAACCGAGATGGTGACCTTCGAAACCTGGAGGAAAGTAGTAGATATCAACCTTTGGGGAGTGATCTACGGGACCTACCACGCCATACCGATTATGAGGGAGCAGAAATCGGGTCACATAGTAAATACAGCTTCTATAGCGGGATTGGTTCCAATTCCATATCAGGCGCTTTATGCAGGTACAAAAAGCGCGGTGAAGACTATCACTGAAAGCTTGTATTATGAGCTTCAAAATGAGGGTTTGAGATTCAGTGTTGTTTGCCCGGGAAATGTGAGGACCGCTATCTTTAGAGGTATGACACCTCCACCGGATTCAATACCAGTTGAGGATGCTGTGAATTACATATTCGAGAAGATGGAGAAAGGAGATCTGATGATAGTCTTCCCGCAGAAATATCGCGATTTTGACGAAATGTACAGAACAGATCGAGAGAAATTTGATGAGTTTGCACTGAATTTGGCTGCAGAAAGACTGGAGAACTACAGAACCAAAGGAAACTACTATTGATAGGGTAAGATGCCTATGAATCTAGCAAAGGTTATTGATGAATCGGAGCTGTCTCTTGAAGTAGTAATCTTGATGATAGCCGGGCTCATTCTTCTCATTACCGGTACCTTGCTTTTTCCAGTTGCGACCGGCGGCCTTCCTTACTATGAGAATGGACTTTACGGGCTTCTGCTGGTAATGTTCTCCCTGCAGACAATTTCAATGGGGAAAACGCCCTTTGGTGATTTGAAACGATCAAAACTCGTTGTGGCTGCGGGAATTATCATTGGTGGAATTGGAACGATAACTTGTTTCATTCCAGATGCCTTCAACGACATTCCCAGGCTCCTACTATTCCTTTTCTTTGGCCCCGGAGGAGCTCTTCTGCTTCTTCAGAT
>DSBT01000378.1 GCA_011045915.1 Mesotoga infera | reverse complement strand
TCTGGTGGATCGCTCCCGAAAAGGTGAAATGACTGTTTTTGCAACAATCTCCCTCATATAATAATAATACTCTACTAGATATGTCGATGGAGGTCCAGATGGAAATTCGGAAAGGTAATTATGTAGTAACAGACAATAAAGAGATGGTTCGCAGAGATCTTGTCAAACGCTTTATTCTTGATAATTCATACTGGGGGAAGAATCGAACCGAGCAGCAGATTGATAGATCTATTGATAATTCTCTCTGTTTCTCTCTGTTTCTAAATATTGAACAGATTGGATTTGCGAGAGTGATAAGCGATTTCGCTACCATGTACTATCTCGCAGATCTGTTTGTTTTGGAAGAATTCAGAGGAAACGGTCTTGGAAAATGGTTGGTAGAATGTGTTCTGACTCATGAGAAACTTAGAGGACTCAGAGGAATGCTAAATACAAAGGATGCGCACTCACTGTATGAGAAATTCGGGTTTAGCGTTGCAGAACCTCAAAGAACCATGATCAGGCTTCCTTAGAATCCATGTGTCTTCACTATGTATCATGCTGACGATGTTGGTCAAACTGGAGTTTGCGAGCAGCCGTTCTCATTTCTTGAAGAGTGCTAGCTCGCAAATAGAGATTTCTCAATTGTCTTTCCTCCAAAGAAGAAACACCCTCCTTCTCGAGAATGGTTTACCGTTGATGGTCAAAGTGCTTTCATAAGCGTTCATCGTTTTCTAGACTAGCGGATTTCTCTGCCGTGAAGCGACGCGTCAGCGGACTGATTTCCAAATCGCGTCCCGCCTATGCTTGTATCTTGATCTTCATACCTCTATTCTCTCACCTCTTATTCGCTCCCCCTTTTTCTCAATTTGCTGTCAGGAACCCAGGATCTAGCGTCGTCTCCTTATCTGCTATAATTACTTTTGTGAACTTGCTTGAAAGTGTGTTCGTTTACAAATGGACTTTTTATGCTTTGGCAAGAGATCATACTGGTGAGCTTTTTGGGGTGATTTCTATGGGATTGTTCGAAGGTGTTAGCAAGGTAATCTTTGTCTTTTCTTATGTCCTTTGGGCAGGAGGAGGGTTGCTTGTTTCAGTGTTCATGCTTCCTATGCGAGACCCCAGAACGGAAGCTAAGGTCCAGGGTTATCTCTATACTTTCTGGGAGACCATCAGAATTTCTGCGATAGCCATAACATTGGTTGTCGCAGGCGCCTCGATCTCGATGATATTTATCAATTCGGCTTCCACTATGTGGAGTCTGATGTTCTTTATTTCTGTAGCCCTAACTTCTTTTCTCTGGTATCGTGCAGACAGGGTTATAAGAAAAGGAGCCAGTGATCCCAGATCAATTATTGAGGTTGATAAGCGGAATTTCGAAAGATACCTGGTCTTCGCCGATTTCTTTGTTAGCCTTTCAATGGTTTCGGCAGCTTTTCTGGTACTATGATTGTTCTTCCAGCATTATTGAGAGTTCTTGAAGATCATTCTGCAAAATCTCTCTTTCTTCAATTATCTCCAGGAGTCTTCCTTCTGCCTGCTCCACGATCCTCTGCAGTTGCTGAAGCTTCTCATAGTCAGTCGCATATAGTCCCATCTTCAACTGAGCGCTTTCTAAATCCTTTGACAATGTCTCCTCTTCGTTATTCAGTTGTTGAAGCTTTTCGAGAATTGTCTTCTTTTTGTTGGATAGTCTCCGCTTCTCCTGAAAACTGAGCCTAGCCTCTTCATTGCCCGCTGAATTGACGTCTCTTTGGTTCCTCCTAAGATACTCTTCCACCGAGGATACAAATCTTAACTTCTGTCTGTCTATCATGAGAAAGTGATCACAGACGTTTTGCACAAACTCTCTGTCATGTGAAACAAGGATTATACAGCCCTCGTATTCCTTCAATACCTCTTCTAAACTCTCAATTGACCAGATATCAAGATTATTTGTCGGCTCATCCATGACAAGAACGTTTGGTCGAGAAAGAATCAGTTTTGCCAGAGCCAGCTTTGTTCTTTCTCCACCGCTCAATGATGAAATCGGTTTGAACACATCATCGCCCGGAAACCCGAACCTTCCTATATACTTTCTTACTTCGTAATCGGGTTGGCCACGCATCATTTGCCAAATCTCGGTGATCACATCATTTGAGGAATTGAGATCCTCGGTCAGCTGCGAAAGATAACCCCAACGAACGTTGTGACCCCACGTTATCTCTCCCATATATTCCTCAAGATTCTCTGTTATTATCTTCAGCAGGGTTGTCTTCCCGCTGCCATTGGGACCCAGAAGGCCGATCTTGGTCCGTCTGTGAATCTCTGCAGAAGAGCTACTTAAGAGTTTCCTGTTTCCAAAGCCGAATGACAGCCCATCGATCTTCAAGACCGAATAACCTGTCCTGTCTGGCTGGGGAAGCCTGAACTTGGTTGGTCTTATCTCTTCGTCAGGAATATCTACTGATTCTAACTGCTCTTTGAGCCTGTCTCTCTGCTTTTCTTTGTTTATTGCCTGTTTAATGAATTTTTCCTGGCCCCAGAGTCTATAACGTTTTGCAACAGCGTCCAGTCTTTCGATTTCCTTAAGGAGATTCTCTCTTGTTCTCAAGCCGCTTTTGACCATAATCTCTCTATCTGACTGATACTTGTCATAGGTCCCGGCGAAGTCCCACAGCGAGCCACCATTCAACTCCCAGAATCTGTTTCCAATGTTTCTGATAAGATATCTGTCATGAGTCACCACCAGCAAAGCGCCATTATAGTTCTTCAAGAAATTCACAAGCCACTCTGTCGATTCAAGATCGAGATGATTTGTGGGTTCGTCCAGTAACAGAAGATCGTAGTCGACAAGAAAGAGTTTTCCAAGAGAAATTCTTGTGAGTTCTCCCCCACTAAAGGTCTCAAGACGTCTATCCCAGTCTTGTTCAGAGAATTCCAGTCCCACTAGGATGCTTCTGACTCTTCTTTCGTAGGAGTAGTATTCCTCAGTGTCGGGAGGAATGCTGGATTTGTCCTGCATATAGTAGTCCATCAGGCTCAACTGCCCATCCGGGATTCTGCTTTGAATCTGATATCCGATCCGTACACTTGTAGAGTGAAAGATCTCTCCTTCAGTCGGCAGAAGGTCACCAGAGATTATTCTCATGAGAGTTGATTTTCCGCTGCCGTTCTTCCCCAGAAGGATTATCTTATCTTTCTTATCGATCGAGGTCGAGACTTCGTCGAACAGAAAGTCTTGACCATAATCATGTCCTACCTTACTCAAAGTTATCAGCATAGAGTTCCCTTTCTCATTCTCAGTCAGTCACAATGATACAACATCTGAGTCTGTTTTGAAGAATGGTTTTTTCAATAGAGACCACGCTTGGTGGACATGTGATATCTTTGATTATGTGAAATAATCGGGTGGTGCATTAGTTTGAAGCTCTGGCTTCCTTTTCTTATTGTTCTTACAGCATTTCTGGCGATATCATACATTTGGGGATTCAATTTCTTCAGAAGCCCAGATCAAGTCTTTCTGCAATATGAGAAGGCGATGCTGGATTACGCTATGCAGATTCGTCTTCAACAAGAGGCCGGTTCACGGGTGGGGCTTAGCGGTCACGAAATCGCTTTGCTCAGAGAGATGGCAATTGTAGAGCTTGAGGGGGACATGAAGAACCTGGTTTTGGATTTCCGAAGAGACTGGTCCGTAATGCAGCGTCATTACATCCAGTATGCGCGCCTTTCTAACAACTGGTTTGAGAACGGGCTGTCAGGTTCGATATATACTCAAGATGATCCGGAGTACAGCGGATATCTTGAACAATACGAGCTGCGGGATGACCCTGAGAGTTATTGCGTGATATTCATTCCGGAATCTTCTGATCAAAGCGTTTTCAGCGAGTTCAATGGAGCGCGGATTTATTTTCTACATAGAACTATATGGGGTTACAAGATCGAATGGAGCAAATCTTTAATAGATTTGATTCTCGGTATGGATATCTCATCTGTATCAGTGTGAAATGCAGTAGCGTTAAAGGTGAAACTTCTGTCTGCGAAGTAGTTGCTTCAGTATAAGTTGTAGCTATATAATCTCTTTGGTAATGACAGTCATCGCTCTGAGCACTTCTCAAACACAAGTTCTCGCTCTTTGCATGGGGTTTTCTGGTATCCTTTTATTGAAGGTATTTCATTCAGTTGTTGCCGGAGGAAATGATGTTATTGAAGAAAATGAGTGAAAGAAGAAGGGAAAAGAAGATAACAAAGACAGAAGGAAGAATCTCGAAATCTCAGAATGACAAAGAAAAGGAAAGACTTCTGAAAGCATTGGTCCGCCTAAAAGAAGAAAACGGGGATTTTGGTGGTGTCTTGAAAGCAACAATTGAGAGACTCGAGATTTCCATGAGTGAAGAGACATTTGAAGAACTAATCGATATTTGTGGAAAGACTGAGGACACTATAAGACATGCTTTTTCAAAGGAAATTTCCCGATTTGCTGGAGAATTCGAGGATAGCCTCTGGGGAAGAATGATTATCGGATTTTCTATCGAGAATTCTAAACCGGCTATAGATTTGGCCCTAGACTGCTATAGAGCGTCTCATAGACTGATCTTCGCGCAAGCAGCTCTCGATAAGATTGAGGAAGCCCTCACAAGTGAAAGCACAGAAGCTGTCTCTAGAATGAAAGAAAGCTATGTGACCGTAATGACTGAGGCGGGTGAGATCTCAAAGGAAGATCAACTGGATCTTCTGGAGAGAGCTATTCGCTTTGCACGCTCGACGATCGGTGACGAAATAATGTACCTGGATTTCGCAGTCAAGTACATAATTCTTTCTTCCGAGGAGAGAGATTCGCCGGAAGTTGTCAACGATTTAGTTGGGAGTATTGACAGATACATCGTTCTCTTTACAGGGAAAGAGGGGCTCTTGCTGGACAAACTGGATGCCATCTTGCCGAAAATCCAAGAGGTTGAAACAAGGGTACTTCTGCTTAAGAAAATGAGGGATATCGCCCGGCTGGTTTCCGACAAGAGATATGAGAAGTACGCAGATCCTTCTGACGAGGCAAATGATATTGAGGCGTTGAAGAAGAACTGTACTTCGTCCGAAATGAAGACCAAGACTAAGGATGCGAACAAGGCGGACCTTCAAATCCTGGTAAGGGACTACGAAAGACTGATCGAAGCCCTTGGGTCACCCGAAGAGAAGCTCGTTTACATAAGGAAATTGGGAACTTTTCTCAGGGACCGTCTCAAAGAGTACTACAGAGCGCTCGATGTCTTTGAAGAAGGGTTGAAGTTGAAAGGCGACGACATATCTCTTTGGCTTGTTAAGGGAATGACTCTGGAGAAGATCGCACGAAACGAAAGTGATCCAGATAAAGAGTCGATCTTTTGGAAGAAGGCGTACGATCACTATCATACAATAGCAGAGACTTTCGAAGAGCAAGAGGTGAAGCTTAGCGCAATTGAGAAATGTGCGATGATACATGCGGAAAGACTGACCGGCGTTTAGATTAACAGTAACTCTATCGGTCGTCGTGTTTCGGGGTGCGGCTTGAGATCCTCCAAAGAAGCAGTGTTGCTCGTTGGTGGAGCAAAGGGAATGGGTGGAATCAAATCTCTTGTCTTCGCTGCGTCGAATGTCGTGGTCGTTATTAGGGACATGGATGAAGAAGCTGTCGGTTCAGTACAGCAGTAGATAAGCGCAAATCTGAACCGATGACTCTCATTCGAGGAGCTAATGCTTCTTAGGATTAGGTAGAGAAGCTTGCTCGATTTTTGTGAGGTAGTCTGGCAAATCAACGTTTTGATTGACTATGCCTGCATCGATTTTACCGGAACACTTACTGAAAGGGTATCGATGACTGGAAAAGAGTAATTGACGTATGTCTTGCCGCTCGCACTTGATTATTGGATGTTGTGTCCTTATCTTTCGGCTTCTGGGCGCTCTAGTATATTTGACGTTTCATCGACAAGAGTGTTGATGTCGAAGAATGATTCGCAAAACCGTATTGGGATTCAAAGGGTTGCCTTTTGGTCTTGAGCGTTCACTGTAACCTGGTTTGTGACCAAGGATAGGATAAGGCGCGTGAGGCCTTGCCGGATTGATGTTGCCTGTCATTATCATCAGTCCTTAATGAAATGTTCCTGGCCGAGCGATATAGTGCGTAATCAAGATCCTCAAAACTGGAAGATACGGTAGAAACCGGATTCTTTCGAAGTGGTGATTAGGCCTCTTTTTTCACAGGTGAGAATTTTGCCGTGGATGGGCCAGGAAGATGACTTATTCCAATAGGAGTGGATGAGCTTGAACAAAAGACTGGATGGAAGAAAGGTCAAGTCCCTCGTTGAGATGCTCTCCGGGTATCATAGGATGAGGGGAAGTAAGGACTACAGCGAATCAATGTATTCCTTAATGGACTACCTTCTTCGAACCGGATTCCCGAAGGATAGATTTCATGTATTCGAGTATCCTGCCGACGGAGTTACCCAAACGGGAAACATTCTTTCTACACTGGCGTGGGAACCAGTATATGGAGAACTCTGGCTGGAAGAGCCTGAAAGGATTTTCGTAACTTCCACGGCGGTGACGAAAGTCTCCCTTGTTTCAGGAAGTGGAAGCAGTGATGGTTGGGAAACGTTCCCTCTTGCAATATATAACGGCAAGGGTAACTACTCGGGAAAAGCGGTTCTTGCGAACGATGATCCAGTCAAGGTCTTTCACAATGCGGTGGTCGAGGGCGGAGCGAGATGTCTTATATTGTGCCATATGAGAAAGGCCTTTGAGGAAATTGGCCGCAGTTTGAATGATTTGCCTCAAATAACTAATTACTTGACAATTCCCTATGACAGGAAATCTGCCGATCTAAATGCTGTAGCCTTTTCCGTTACCAAGGAAAAGTATGACATCCTCCTTAGTCACGCGAAAAGCGGGAATGCAGCGGTAGGATACAGAGTCGAAACTAAGATGTCAGAAGGTAACTTCGAGGTACTCCAGGTTGATGCCACCGGTTTCAAAGAAGGTCCAGACGTGCTAATAACCGCTCATTTGTGTCACCCTTCGCCTGGAGCCGATGATAATGCAAGCGGTGCGGCTCTTGCCACGGAAATCGCGAGGATCCTTAATGACGAGAAATTTCCATATTCTGTGAAGATTGCTCTTGTTCCCGAGTATCTGGGTAGTGTTCCCTACGCGCTTCAGCTTAAGGGGGAGAACAGGCTTCCAATATATACAATAAATCTCGACATGGTTGGTGCCGATCAGGATAAAACGGGTTCGACTTTTGTCCTTTCTGAAGTACCGCCATATCTTCCGCAGAGATGGGGTCGAATCCTGGAGCTGAATATCAGAAGACTATTGCCTTCAAACTCAGGATATCCGCTGAAGAGATTCGGAGAGATACCCTTCATGGCAGGGTCCGATCACTGTGCCTTCACTACCCTTGGAATACCTTCTCCGTTCATGGGTCATCTTCCTGACAGATTCTATCACTCCGATTTTGATACACCCCAGATGATGGATGAAGCGGAACTTGAATGGGTAGGACTTTCTGCTCTCAGAACTCTTGATCAGCTAATTAAGCCTGATCCTGATTTGCTTCTAGAAGTCAAGGGAAAAATGATTGGTGAGCTTTATCGTATCCTGAAAATGATAGCTGGCAGAGAAGGAAGTGACGACTTGTTCGATCTTCTCATCTCGAATTATGAGGGAGAGGTACTGAGAAGGAGCTTCAACGATTCAGGCAATCTACCTTCGTTGAGTCCGCTGGAGCCAGCTTTTGAAAGTTCTCTAGGTCTTGAATGGATCAAGACGTTTCCTCAGAATCTCAAAGACGAACTTGGGATAGATTTCGCAAGTATCGCAGACTTCGTTGTAGGAGGCGCTGCTGTGATTGGAGGAAGAGAGGCAGTCGAGCTTCTCGCCAGTGTGCATTATAGAGTTGAAATAGAGAAAGTGAGAGTGCTTACTGGCTGGATGATAGAGAGAGGGTTATTGAGATCATGAGTTTTAGGCGAATATGTCTAGTACTACTTCTTTTTTCAGTCACAGCGTTTACTTCCGCGAAATTCAAGCTCAAGGTAGAAAGCGGAGTCTCAATGCCATGGAACGGATCTCTTGAAATGGGAGGTTCGGAAAGTACGGAACTTCTCGAAAGAAATAGCTTTCGTGCATACTTTGTTCCGACTGTGGGATATGAGTTTTCTCAAGAACATTTGATGGAATTTAGCCTATCTCACTTCACTGTAAACAGCTCGTTTGAAGCAACAGGCACGGAAACTCCCTTTCAGTATGAATCGGCGTTCAGGCAGGATAGTATTTCTCTTACTTACCGTTATATTCTACCTGACCTGGATCGTTTCTCTCTTCAACTGGGCGTTCAGGGGAGGCTGTCATTTAAGCGGATCACTCTTTCCGGTTCAAGAGAGTACGATCACAAGCTAACGGATTTCTCTTTCGGACCTGCAGCTGATATTAGACTCAAGATGAACGATCGGGTCTTCGTTGGTCTGGAGATATATACAGGACTTGGAAGAGGGAATGGATTCGTCGATGTTTTTGCAGGACTTCACTTTGCAGGTCCGTTCTACTACATCAGAGTTGGTTCCAGATACTGGTCCGTGACGAACTCTTTCGATCAGAATCGACTGTCTCTTTCTTTCATAAACTTCGGCGCTCAGTTTAGCTCTAGCTTCTAGATTTCATTTTCCACAAAAGAAAGTGGGTCGAGTGAAGAGATTTTTACTATTCCGAGAATCGGAACACTGAACTTTTCAAGTAATGACCGTCCTTCTTCGAAAGTCTTTTCAATTACTGCTGCAAAGCCTACAAGAGAAGCTCCTGTCTTGTTCGAAAGTCTGGCCAGAGCCTCTATTGTCTTACCACTTGCAAGAAAGTCATCAACAATGATTACTCTGTCCTCACTTCCGAGATAGTCCAGGGAGATGTTCAGTTCCACAATCCCACCCTTGGTGTGTGAAGGAGCGGATTCGCTCAAATATCTTTGCATAGTTATCGGTCTCCGCTTTCGCGCGAAAACCAGCTGAGCTCCCAGACTGATGGCGGCCATTAAAGCGGGGGCAATTCCTGAACTCTCAGCAGTCAAAACCTTTGTCACTCCACAGCTTCTGAAAAATCCAGCAATCAAGTCACCTGCACTCTTCATGAGCATCGGGTCAATCTGATGATTCAAGAAGGAATCCACCCTCAAAATACCGTTGTCCATGACTGTACCTCTGTTCTTAACTGCTTCTTCTAGGGAGGAGAAAATCTCTTTTCTGGAAAGAATGACTTCGCCCATTGATCAACCTCCAGCAAGTATATGGTACTATGATCAACTATTTCTGTATCCGTTTCTTGAAGATGAAATTCCTTTTGTGTAAGGTATACTCGGTTGACAATCAGAAAGGAATGACCAATGATGGAAGATTCTAGAACCTAAAGGAAACAAGGGAATCCCATTTACGCTCCTCCAGGAAACGGTGACAAGTAAGCATTTGTTTGTTAAGGTTTCTTCAGGCGGACAATGAAATGTATAGTTGAACGTGTAGAATTGATGTAGGAGGTGGTCTAGTGAAGCGGAAGATAGCGGTAGTACTGATTTCGTTTATGATCGTTGCCACAGCATCTTTTGGAAGTTACTTCAATGCCAACAACGTTGGAGGCTCGGTAATCTATTTTCCTTTGCTTTTCGGAATTTTCTCGGTAAATGGATACTACAGAATGGGGTTCGAGGTCTTCAATGCTTCTCAAACCGGGAATTTGAGTTTCACTCCTACTATGTTATACGTTGGTCCTACAGTCTCGTATTCCGGTGCGCTCGGACAAATCTCCGGTCTAGAAGCCGGAATTGATGCGCGCATCCTTACCGGGGTTGAGAATCTCTCTTTCAACCTGTTTGGCAGGAGATTTATGCTTGCCCTTGGGCTGAGAGGGCAGGCCATGTACTCTTTCTTTCAGCCAACCGAGAAATTCAAGACGAGGCTCTCTCCGGAGATTAGCTTCATTGATGTTACCAGGATGACAGACAGGTTCAAGTTTTCGTTGTTCTTCTGGCCTCTTCCAGTACTTCTTGGTTTCGATATGTATTTCTAAAAAGAGAGCCCCGTTAAGGGGCTTCTCTTATTTTTGCACGAGTTTCATAGGTTCACCACAGCAGACCAACTCTCCGCCGCCTGCTTCCTTCACTTCAACCACATTTCCGCATATCTCGCATCTGTAGACTTCACCAATGTTCTTAACCTTCATGATTCCACTCTCCTTTTTTGAATTGAAAACCTTGTTGTCTAATCCACAGTCCAATCACTTGGAGGTGCAGACAATGGAAAGAGTATTTTTCGCGGTTCTCTTCACCTTGTTTATCGTGGCCGCTGCAAACGCGCTTTATCAGCAGCCAGAAGCCACTTTCACTAGCAACATTGAAAACGGAACCCTTGTCTATGGTGGTAGCGCAATGCTTGGCTGGGACGTCGTTGTCAGGAGCAACAATATTGCACTGAGCAATATCGACATATGGATTTCCAACAAAGATTCCGGAGCAAGAGTCGATCTAAGATCATCTCCATTCATCAATCTGGTCAGCTACAATCTCTACTTTGGAACATCTCCTACTCCTCAACTTTACGGGACAACGAGTTCAAATAGCTTCTTCATTGACAGGCTCTCACCTGACACAGTCTATTACTGGCAGATCGTGGCAATCGACAAGACTGGGAATAGATATCATGGTCCTATATGGTATTTTGAAACGAGATGATCATACCACTGGGTTTGGAGGTTCCTTTCCTTCGAGAACAGCGGCCACATTTCTCCCTACCATTATTGCCATTTCAGTTCTTGCTTCCTTCGTGGCAGATCCAATATGCGGAAGAAGAACTACGTTGCAGAGATCAATCAGCTCCTGAGGTACTTCCGGTTCCTCTTCGTATACATCTAGACCTGCAGCGGCCAATCTGCCGCTCCTGAGAGATTCTATAAGAGCTGTCTCATTAACAATAGGTCCCCTTGCAGTATTTATCAGAATGGCTCCGGTTTTTATCATAGAGAGCCTCTTTTCGTTTAACAAGTGATACGTCTCTCTTGTCAGTGGAACATGAAGAGATATGAAATCAGAGCTTCTTAGCAACTCTTCAAGGCTTAAATACCTTACGTCCAGCTTCTCTTCTTCATTCGATAGCAGCGGTTTCCTGCTGCAATATACAACATTCATTCCAAATGCCTTTGCTCTTCTTGCAACCGCCTTTCCAATTCTTCCGAGACCAATTATTCCCAAAGTCTTTCCCGAAAGAGAGGGACCGGTGAACAGGTCCGGTTTCCACCCAACAAATCTGTGCTCTCTGACAAACCTGTCAGCTTCCAAAATTCTTCTGCTGGTGGCCAACATTAATGACAACGTCAAATCCGCCGTGGCATCGGTGAGCACTTCAGGTGTGTTCGTTACTCTTATGCCCCTCTTACGTGCTTCATTGATGTCGATATTGTTGTATCCGACAGCGTAGTTTGCTATTACCTTTAGTCTTGGAAGTGATTCTAGAACCTCGGCGTCAACCTTGTCTGATAACAATGTCACAAGCGCCGCCGCATCTTTAGCTCTCTGAATAATCTCTTCTTTTTGAAGAAACCTGTCCTCCGTGTTCACTTCAACATCGAATTTCCTTAGTAGAAGAGTGCCTTCATCAGGGATCTTGTAAGTGAAGAAGATTTTGTCCATTGAACACCTCCTACGAAAATGATAACATCATTGCCGGCAACGAGGATCGGAAGGAGCTATCTCTCGGATCCTTTTTCGGCTCTTATTGAAATTTCTGAAGTATCTGACTCAATTATCACTTTCATCCCTTCCTCCAGAGATCCGTCGATTATCATATCGGCAATCGGCCCCTCTACCGATTTCTCAATCAACCTTCGAACCGGCCTGGCACCATATTCCCTGTCATAACCTTCTCTTGCCAGATACCCGAGCGCTTCCTTGCTTATTTCGACAGAAATTCTCTGTTCTGAAAGCCTTCTCTCCATTTCCGATATCCTCATTTTGACGATACCTTCCATAGCTTTTTCATCTAGAGGCCGGAAGAGCACAACGGAATCCAATCTGTTAATGAACTCAGGTCTAAAGGCTCTACGTAGACCTTCTTCCACAACTGCATGGGCTTGGTCCTTGTCGGCAATAGTCGCCAGTTGTTCCGAAGCCACATTGCTGGTCATGATTACTATTGTGTTTGAAAATGATACCGTCTTTCCTTTTCCATCAGTTAGACGTCCGTCGTCCATGACTTGGAGCAGCACATTGTGCACCTCTTTGTGTGCCTTTTCAACCTCGTCGATAAGCACAACCGAGTAAGGTCTCCTCCTAACTGCTTCGGTTAGTTGACCTCCTTCTTCGTATCCAACATAACCAGGAGGCGCACCGACAAGCCTGGAGACGGTGTGTTTCTCCATATATTCCGACATGTCGATCCTGATCATTGCATCCTCGCTGCCGAAAAGGATGAAAGCGAGTCTCTTGGCAAGCTCAGTCTTTCCTACACCGGTTGGTCCCACAAACAAGAAGGAACCCCACGGTCGGTGAGGGGCATTCAAGCCCGCTCTAGCGCGCCTAATTGTTTGAGAAACGATTTTTACTGCCTCTTCCTGATCCATGAATCTCTCATGGATTATTGATTCTAGGTCGCGAAGCTTTTCACGCTCGGATTGAAGCATCTTGCCGGCCGGAATTCCCGTCCACTGTTCAACTATGGAAGCTACCACAGTTGGCGTTACGGCCTTTCCAAATGACTCATCTGATTCCCATTTCTTTTTCTCTTCTCGAAACTCTCTGCTTTTTCTTTCGGCCTCCGTTTTGAATTCTGCAGCTGCCTGATACTCTCCCTTCTCTGCAAGTGAGGTTATCTGAGAGTCCAGGTCCTTTAGCTGGCGGTCGAGCAGTCTCAGTCTTTCGGGCATGTAACCAGTTTGAAGTCTCACAAATGAAGCCGCTTCGTCAACAAGATCTATTGCTTTGTCCGGAAGATAACGGTCTGTTATGTACTTCACGCTAAGGTCGACGGCTGTCCTTAAGGCATCATCTTCGATTTTTATCTCATGATGCTTCTCGTAAGTAGATTTGAGTCCTTCAAGAATTTTATAAGTCTCCTCAGGGGTCGGTTGATCGACCATTACAGGCTGAAAACGTCTTTCGAGTGCCCTGTCTTTCTCAATGTACTTTCTGTATTCATCAAGAGTTGTCGCACCGATGCATTGTAGTTCGCCCCTGGCAAGAGCCGGCTTCAAGAGATTTGCAGCATCCATAGATCCCTCGGCCGAGCCAGCACCTACAACGCTATGGATCTCATCGATGAACAGGATCACTTCACCGGAGAGTTTTCTCACCGAATCGATGATGTCCTTCATTCTCTCTTCGAATTCTCCTCTGAATTTGGTTCCGGCGACCAGTCTACCCATATCCAGAGCCAAGACGCTCTTGTTATTCAAGTATTCGGGAACATCGCCACTCACAATACGCTGAGCCAAACCTTCTACAATTGCGGTTTTTCCTACTCCAGGTTCTCCGACGAGCGCGGGATTGTTCTTGGTTTTTCTTCCAACAATCTGTATTACCCT
>DSBT01000377.1 GCA_011045915.1 Mesotoga infera | reverse complement strand
GACACGCCGATTCCAGCAATAGCCAACGCGATTTTCGATGCTACCGGCATCCGCCTGAGACACGCTCCTTTTAAGAGTGAACGGGTTCTTTTCGAGATACTGAATATGGAGGTGTGAAATGAAAAAAACGGCAACATTCTTGTTCGTGATACTGCTCTGCTCGTTTACATTTGGAATCACCTTCTGGGTGAGCTGGGAAGGAGAGGATTTCTACAGGGCAGCGGCCAGTAGATTTTCAGAGAAGACGGGTATACCGGTGGAGATTGTCTACTTCCCGAAGATCGAGGAGAAACTCAATGTGAGCTTGAAGACAGGCGACTTGCCTGATGCTGTGATGATAAAGGATACTTATGTAGGCGATGTGGCTGCCTCGAAAAGGAATCTGCCTATCCCAGAATCTGCGCTGAGAGACTACCCCGAGAGATATCTGAGTGCCTTCACCTGGAACGGTGAAGTCAGCGCTGTTCCCTACTATGCAGACAGTCAAGTCGCCTTCATCAATCTGGATGCCTTTGAAGAAGCAGGCTTGAATCTCGAAGACGACTTCGACTTCGTACAGTTCGAGATAATAAAGGAGAAGCTCACAGGGATAGTCGACTATCCTATCGCATTCGATTTCACGTCACCCTACATAATGTTTCCCTATGTCTCGGCACTTCTGAGCGGAGAGGAGAGGGCTGCACTCAAGATCGGAAGTCCCGAGAGCAAGGAGACTGTATCGATCGTGAAGAGCTATTTCGATTCAGGTGTGATCTCCAGACTTGAAAGGGCGGCCATGAATGGGCTTTTCAGACAGGGAAAGATTGGCGTGATGCTTCAAGGCAGTTATATGGCGGAGAAGTTCAGAGAGAAGGGCCCTAGATTCACGATGCTCCCCTTTCCCAATCTACAGGGGATAGAGGTAAGAGTAGTTGTCGATTCAAAAGGTTTTGCTCTCTTCAACAGCGATACTTATGAACAGTGCATGAGCTTCATAGCCTACCTTGGGGAGCAGAGCGAAGAGTTCTTCATACAATGCGACAAGTACCCGCTTTTTGGGTCAGGCTGGCTTCCAGAGCTTGGAGAAATCATTAATAAAGGAGAATTCATGCCAAATATTCCAGGATATCAGACACTGTTGTTTGAGGCTCTGGAACCCGCTTTACAGGCAATATTCAGTGGAGCTATGACCGTCGATCAGGCCTTAACTGGTGCACAATCCTACATTGACTCTGTCCGGTAGTTAGTATGTCGGTCGTGATACCGATCTTCTTTACCCTTGGACTGCTTCCTCTTATAGTGAGAAGGAAGTGGTCTATGGGTTTGTCTATTACCTTCATTCTCGCAATCGCGACTATCGCTCCCACGCTTTGGGCTGTGTATGTCTCATTGACGGAATTTGGCATCTTTCAGACGGAACCTGTCTTTTCCGGTCTGAAAAACTACGAAATTGTGCTAAGAGATTCCGGTTTCAAACTCTCGCTGAAACTGACGGCCCTCTGGTCGACACTGAAATCGGCAATTGAGGTCTCAATCTCCTTCTTAATCGCGCTCAGGTTGAGAAAAGCTACCAGGTACAGCAAGTCTGCTCTTCTGCTCTTGGGTATAGGCTGGTTTATACCATCATTCATAACGGTGTCCGGATGGAGGGTCTTTGTTCAGGGATACGGAGGGTACTCTTTGTTGAATACCCTTCTTGGCACAAGTATTGACGTGACTCTCAACCCCCTTCACGCATTTCTTTCTTCCCTACTTGTAAGCGTCTGGCTTTCGATACCTCTCTCGACCATGATAATTCTCGGGATGCTAGGGAGAGTTTCAAAGGAACTGGATGATGTAATGAAAATAGACGGTGCGGGAGATCTCACAACCGCCTCTATTCTGTTTGGAGAGATAAGACATCTATTGATTCCGTACTTCTTGTTTCAACTTGCCAGATCGATGAAGGAGTTCACATCTGTCTTTCTTATGACCGGAAACGGTCCGTTGCTGCCTGAGGGATTCACTCCGCATACCTTGACCGGTTCAACTTCATTTCTCGGAATCGTTCTCTTCAGGAAATTCAATACGGCAAAGGATTACGGACTTCTCTCCGCTTACGCGGTATTCGTAGGAGTATTCGCACTCATATGGATCTTGGGCGCGCTCTTTTCTCGAGGAGAAGTGCCGAAGAGACACAGGCGGGTTCTCTATCTCAGCAGCGCGGCACACATTCTTCTGGGGCTTTTCGCAGGCTGGAACTGGTTCGTTTTTCCCGTTGTTGCCGGATATTCGATACTCCCGCTAATAATACCCCGCTTCAGGAAGCCGTTCAGGCGGCTAGTGGGAGTACTGTTGATATACGAAGTCGTCATATTCATTCTGAGCGTTGCTCAAAATGGTATCAGTGGCGTCATCCCGGCCACCCTTCTAAGCGTGCCTATGATCTTTCTGTCTATAAGATACAGATTTCCTCACTTCGATTTTTCCATTCCCGGATGGCTTAAGAGAGCGCTTCTTATTGTCTGTCTGGTTCCCACCGCAGTGATTGTGATCTACATACTCTTTCTCTCCTTCGCTTCCGATTCGGACATTGTGCCTTCAATCTCCGAACTGACACTGGCAAACTACGGCAAAGTGATCTCCGACGGACTCCCGGGCAACATATTCAATACTCTGAAGATCGCTTTTTGGGCCTTTGTGATCGTTCTTCTGGCTGGAGTTCCCTTTTCCTATCTCTTCTCTTTGAAGAGAAACATATTTGTGAGGATTGTCGCTTCAGTGATTGTCTTCGGAAGCCTCTACAACGGAATGCATACGTTACTCCCTATGTACTTTGTATTCGACAAGTTGGCCCTCGTGAACAGCTTGTTCGGAGTTGGGATGGTTGTATGTATTCAGGCAATGCCGCTAACTATTTTGCTGCTTGGCGGCTTTTTTTCTTCTGTCCCGAGAGAGCTCCGGGAAGTCTCTCTCCTCGAGGGATTATCGGAAACCGGCTACTTATTGAGAGTTCTTATTCCTCTTTCAATGCCCATAATCGGCGGACTACTCATGTACACTCTAGTCTCAGCATTCAATTCCTTCTCCATGCCGCTAATCCTTCTAAACAGTCAGGAACTCATGCCTTTCTCTCTCAAGATCTACAGTTACGCGGGTGAAGTAAGGAGCTTCTACACCTCCTGGAATTTATTCGGAGCGGCCTCGGTAATAGGAGTTATTCCGCTCCTTCTTTTCTTCAGAAGCTCACTGAAGCTTATTTACAGCTCGAATCTACGTGATCAGGGAATAGAATATGACTGAGCTTCACTCGCGGCTTTCAGGAAAGAATCCTTCATTTACGATACAATATAGATGGTGGTGAATTCTTTTGAAAATACTTTTGACTAACGATGATGGAATCCAGGCGACTGGAATAAGGTCACTCGCGAAGAGACTCTCAAGGTCTCACGAAGTGACAATAGTTGCTCCCGAAAGTAACCGGAGCGGCGTAAGTCACTCAATTACATGGTTGACGCCGGTACGGATAAGAGAGAGGGAAACAATAGAGAACGTCTCCTCCTTCTGCACGAGCGGAACTCCAGCAGACTGTGTGGTTGCTGCTGCAACGATCAGCGGCATTGACAGGTTTGATCTTGTGCTAAGCGGCATAAACCATGGCCAGAATCTTGGGGTTGACATCAGGTACTCGGGAACATTATCTGCAGCACTGGAAGCCAGGGTACATGGGATACCTGCCATGGCAATCTCCGTGGTTAGCGAGGAGAATCCAGATTTTCTGGCAGCTGTGGACTTCTCTGAAAGTTTCGTAAGAGAGTATGACTGGAAGAAGCTTCCGAAGCATACCGTTCTTAACGTTAACGTGCCTGCGATACCTAGAGACAAGATCCGGGGAATCAGTTGCACAAGACCTGGTGGTCTCATAAAGAGACGCTGGTTTGAGAAAAAAGTAAATGAATGGGGTGAGGAGGAGTTCTGGATGCGGAAGGAGATCCTCCACGATTCTCACGATGAAGACCTAGACTTTGTAAATGTCGACAAAGGGTTCATCTCGGTAAGCCCCATCGATTTCTTTGGCTCCTGTGACTCAGATTTCGGATTCTCTCTCGAAGAAGATTTAAGGCGCTTTTCAAGTCACTGGTTCAACAATAGAAATGCCAGCGATTATATTGCAGGAATTGCTGAAAGCAAAACCTAGAAGTCTATAGAAGTTGAAAAGCCCATGCTGAGATCAAATCTGACAGACTCATAGAGATGTATTCTTGCTCTTGCTAACAGGACTAGCTTTTGATTCATAAGAAACCTAGCTTGAGCAGATATCATAAATTCGTGTGAGATAGGCGTCACAAGTCCATACCAATTTTCGTCGTAGGGGAAATCGTATTCCGAGTCTATATCTATAGTGCCTTTTCTGAGATACTCCATCGTAACATCTAGTCTCATAGTCGAGTTCTCGTATTCAGCACTCACCAAGCCCAATGCTGCATCCGGTCCATACGGAAAGCCAAAGAATCCATTGATTGCTCCCAGTTCCTCAATCCATAGCGGATTCACAAATCCGCCTTCTTTTTCCTTTCTATTGTACATATAAGTCGTTGAATGATAGTACTCAAATCTAAGCTTTAAACCCCCACCTCGTAAAAGCGAGCTTTTCCTTACTGAATAATCTGCTTCCATAATGCGGGGCCCCAAGAATTCGTTTCCTTCAAGTAGAGTAATCACCCCTCCTACCAACCAACCAAATGCATTTGGGTTTGATTCATGAGATTGACTTTCGACTCCAGTCACTAAGTCGTCAAGTGTGAACTCACCGTAACCAAGGACATTGCCTATGTTCATCTCCATTCTAATTGCACCCATTATGTTTGAGCCTTTCTGATAGGTGTTGTGGTGCAGAATGAAGGGAGCAAGATCCTCCAAATCAGGATATGCACCGTGTACAAGGTTTTGCTCCACCACAGATATGAGAACGTTTTCGTTGAGGATCTGAATTGTGTGTCCTATGAGCGTCCTCGGGGCATTATAGATGCTCCTATCAGAAGTAATCGCGTAGAAACCGTACGATAAATCTCCGAAGATACTTCCTGTTGTCAGATTGATCCACAAATGATCAAAATAAGGAAAGCTTTCCGATAAAATGAAGCTATAGAAAGAACTTCCATAAGCGATTTTCCTTCTTCCCAAAGAGAAAGAAAGTATATCTTCGTTCATCTCCAAGTAACCAACTCTCGGGAAATTGAGATCAATAGTCGGAAGAACATAGCCTTCAGTATAAGGGAGGTTGCTTTTCCCTCCTGTTTTCAGAAAAGTTGATGGAACCTGTCTAATATCAAAACGTAGTATCAATTCGCACTTTGGGAAACTCATCTCTGTTGAAAACTCTGCAAACGGGGGCATAGACAAGTATCTTTCGAATTCTCTCATTGTAGCCTTGTTATCATCAATCATAAGAGGCATGTTATTCATGGAAAGAACGGGCGAAAAAGTAAATCGAAATTCCGACCAAGAAACGCCAATAATCGGAAACAAGAGCAGGTAAAGAAGCATTAATCTATTCCTCATAACCTCCACCTTCAGTCACCACATAGGTTGCTGGAAAATAAGCTGCTCGTAACCCGATAGTTCTTCTAAATTAAAGCAAATTAAGATTACGGGATCTAAACGATGCGGATACTTCTGAAGAGCACGACGGGATCTTCCAAAATGCGGCATTAACATCTTAGCCTTCTCATGTTTCTCTTCCTCTATCTAGTTTAGACTAGTTCAGACTCAGTTTGCCAGCCAGATCTTCGATCCCCTTCACAACAAAAGGCAAACAATATACTAAGACGGGTAAGAGAAGCCTTGCTTCCGACGTCCGACCGATCATGAAGTTCATAAAGATGAAAGGTACTACCCACAGCCAAGTTGATTTGTAGAACGGAATCTTCCAAGCAAGAGGAGTAAAAACAGCCGGAATCGAAAGCAGTATGACTGGATAAACTAGGGACCAGATGTTGTTAAGGTTAAAATCATATTGAAAGAAATTCAGATAGTATTGAGCTTCAGGAAACAGTACTCTAGACAGCACTACCGTGAAGCCCAGTGGAACCAATACTAGGACTGCTATCTTTAGCCAATTATCAAGCCTCTTCAAATTCGACTTGTCCGACATTTGATACAAGGAGTAAATGACTGCGATGAATAAAGCGTGATCTGTTCTAGCAGTACATGCTAGCAGAACCAACGAAATCATTGTTGCGAAGGCGCTCTTTCTATAGATGGCAATCAACGAGCCTGTAAAAAGCGACAACGAGAACATTGTCTCCGCCTGAAGAAAATCCTGAGTCGCAAACGGCAAGAGACCAGCAAACAGAAGAACAGCCATAAGGGATGAATAAGGACCTGCAAAGTTCTCAGTGAAGAAGTATAACAGGATGAAGAAGACAATGGAAAAGAAGAATCTAGCCGTCACATGCCCGTAGTAGATCCTGCTTTCTTCAGTGTCGTCTATCAAGTAATTCTTGAGTTCTTCAGGGATGTGGCTCCCAACTGTAAGAATCAACCTGGCCGGATCCATTGCATACTCTTCGATTTTGAAAAACTGAATGTTTGCTTTCAAGATGTTCTTGATTAGTTGATTCTCTCCAAACACAGAAGACAGTAGATTGTCAACGTTCTCATTAATAACATTCAAGATCGACATCCGCTCTTCCACAGAGAAGAACAGATCGAAGCTCCTGCGGAACTCTTCATCCCAAGCTTCTTCTTCCAAGAGCAATCTTGACAAATACTGATTGTTGATGTCATACCACTTCAGAGGTATGTTCTTGAAGAAATACTCAACCAAATAGTAGATTCCAAAACGAAATTGATCAGGTGCAACGCTGTTTCCTGCAATTACATCTCTGTGACAGGCCACACGCGAGTACCTTGAATATGTCAGAAGTCTGCTATCTGTAGTCCATACAGTCATCGATGCAAAAACATAAGAGAGAATCACGATCAACAAGAATACCACGAGTAGCCACTTCTTTCTTGATGAAAGCACTTTATTACCTCTCATACATAACAAGCTCCTCTCATATTGCTTCATCGCAATTTCTTGTTGCATCAACAATCCCAACGATTGTTAGTGGGATAAAATAGACTAAGACCGGTAAAAAGAGCCTTACATCAAAAGTCTTCCCCACGGCAAAGTTAAGAATCGTAAAGGGTATAACCCATATCCATGTCTTCCTATACCATTCAATCTGTCTCAACTTGAATGAAAATACAAGCGGGATACATAAGAAGATCGAAGGAAAGATCCAAGACCAGATGAATGCGAAGTTAAACCCAAACTGAAAAACATCAACATAGTACTCTGCATAAGGATATACAATGTTTTTCAGAAACAATGTAGCTATGACCGGGATGCTGAGAAGTACTATTCCATGTACAAGTGTCGAGATCTTTCTTACTCTCAATGCATCAAGCCCGTAATAAAGACAGAATATACCTAAAATGAAGAGAGCATGATCTGGTCTAGCTGTACATCCCAAAATAATTAGCAGAGTAAGGATAATTCCCGTTCTGCGTTTGAGCATGGCTAGTAATGATGCAGTAAAAATACAGACCGAGTACAGGGCTTCAGCTTGAAGGAACTCCTGAGTTACGAAGGGAAGAATCGCTGCAAACGTAAACATCGAAAAAACAGATAAGGGCCGACTTAGGAAACACCGAGCATAGAAATATATGAGAATGTAGAGAAGTGAACTGAAGAAGAACCTGGAATTGAAATAGCCGTTCATAATTCTTGTTTCATCGCTGTCTGGATCTAGGTAAGATCTGATGTCTGAAGGAAGCAAATTACCTATCAACAACGCAGTGCGCTTTACATCAGATACATAATCCTGCCATCTGATCTCACCAATTAGATTTTTGAGCAGATTCTGCGCCAAGACACTGTCCTTGAACAAGTCTTCCAATATGCTGTCTATAGTGTTATTGATAGAAGCTATCAGTTCTTGCTTGTTGGCCTCAGTATACATGTAATTGGCACTCTTCATTATTTCTGGAGTCCAAGCAGCTTCATCGGTCAAGAGATTTGAGAGGTTCTCGTTGTAGTTGTCAAACCATTTTAGAGGAAAATACTTGAAAAAGTGTTCAATAAGCATAAAACCGCCTATTCGATATTGCTCGGGTGCAGTGCCCTTTCCCAACACAAGATCTCTGTGTATACTAACTCTCGAATATCTTGAGATGGTCAGAAATCTGCTATCGGTAGTCCATACAGTAACGGAAGTGAAGACGTATCCGAGAACGAGCGCAACAAAAAGTACAATGAATGACATTCTCAATCTACTTGACCCAGAAAAAGACTGTGATTCCGATTTCATGGATACCTCCCATGGTATAGTCGGCTAGTAGTTGTCCCACAAACGGCCCCAGGGGTTCTCTTTCTTCCACTCCTCGAAAATCCGAACGCCGTGCTTCTTCCACCAGTATTTGTCATGATAAGTGTCCGAAGCGGCCACAAAGATTTTCACAAGCGGCGTGTGGAAGAAGAGTTTCTGAAAGACCTTCAACGGACTGAACCAGAGTAGATCTCCGACTCTGCTCGCAAAGTTG
>DSBT01000376.1 GCA_011045915.1 Mesotoga infera | reverse complement strand
CTTCAATCAGTTTCTTCATAGGAATGAATCTTCACCTCCACCTGTTATATGTCTCGGATACTGCGTACCCGCGTCTTGCTGCCGCATCGAAAAGAAATCCCAGTGACTCTTCTATCTTTCCTCTAGGCGCAGCGATGTTCATTCGCGTAAAACCCTTGCCGCCTTTTCCATAGTTGACGCCTCTATCCAGATCGAGATATGCCTCGTTCAGCAGGAATGAGTACAGCTCATCATCATCTAGTTTAAGCCTCCGCCAGTCTATCCAGATTACGAATGACCCCTCTACTTCGGTCATTGTTACTGCCGGCATATTTCTGTAGAAAAAGTCTTTGATTATCGATACATTCTCCCACACGTACTTTCTCATCTCTTTGACCCAGTCGGCCCCATCCGGTCCGTAGCCTGCGCATACTGCCGCATGAACCAGCGGGTCTATGCTTCCGTAGTGATCGGCGTCTCGCTGGATTCTGAATTTCCTCCTTGTATAAGGGTCGGGAATGATAATATTGGCGTTGTTGACGCCAGTCAAATTGAATACCTTTCCAAGCGAGGTCGCAACTATCGATTTGCTTTCCCTTCCGGCAACAGTAGAGTAAGGAATAGCCGCATTGCCGTTGAAGGTTATCTCTCCGAATATCTCGTCACTGAAGACAAGTACGTTGTATCTCTGTGCAAGCGAGGATAGTCTCTCCAGATCCGAAAGACTCCAGACCTTTGCGATGGGATTGTGAGGATTGCATAATACGAAAAGCCTGTTCTTACCAACCTTCATGCATCTTTCGAGGTCGTCGAAATCCATTGAGTACTTTCCATCTTTATAGATCAGAGGATTGCTTACTATCTCTCGATTTATCCTTCTTACGGCCTGTTCGTATCTGTTGTAGACAGGAGGCTGTACGATAACGCCGTCTCCCTCTTTCGTGAATGCCCTGATGGCCGTCGCAACCGAATGAATCGTTCCGTATGTAGGTACTATCCAGTCTCTCTCTATCTCCCAGTCACGCATGTTTTTCATCCACCACTGCACGCTGGAAAGATACTTTTCGTCGGCAAGTGTAAATCCCAAAAGGCCATTCCTAGCTCGTTTAACAAGAGCATCTATTATTGCAGGAGCAGTCTTGAAATCCATCTCTGCGCCGGCATAGCTGATCATGTTCATCTTCCTGACTACATCGGGAGTGAGTATGCATTTCATGTTGCCCTGATTCTCTCTGTTTACCAGAGTATCGAAGTCATAGTCCATATTAATCGTTCTCTCTAATCTCGATTACTGCCTCAATCTCGACCGTGAAATCCAACGGCAGCTGGTTCGTTCCGACTGCAGTGCGGGCGTGCCTTCCAGCCTCTCCGAATATTTCATACAGGAGTTCCGAAGCCGCATTCGCAACGATATGCTGCCTGTCGAAGCCCGTTTCGCTGTTCACGAAGGCCTGGAGCTTCACGATGCTAACTACCCTGTCGAGATCACCGAGGTAAGCCTTTACGGCTGCCAGCATGTTGACAATACAGAGTCTTGCTGCTTCCTGGGCGTATTCGATTGATCTCTCGTTTCCCACTTTCCCCGTGTAGAAGGGCTTTCCGTCCTTCATCGGTACCTGACCCGAAACGAAAAGAGCATTTCCGAGCCTTTTCACGGGAATATACATGGCTTGTGGCGGTGAAGACGGCGGCAGATCGATTCCCAGTTCCTTTATCCTCTTCTCTATAAGCATCATCTTCTCCTCTTTTTCTTTATTTATGTCAGCCGCTTTCCTTTATGTACTTGTATATCGTATATCTAGATAGATTTAGACGGCTTGAAACATACGGGACGGCTTTAGAAAACTCGAAGGCCTTTTCTCTCTTCAGGAGACTTATCAATCTTAGTCGGTCCGACTTGTTCATTCTTTCGATGGGCTTGCCTATAGCTTCAAGACAGCTGTCGAAGATCGAAGAGAGCTTGTTCTCTCCAGCTTCGCTTATGGCAGACTGCAAATCGGATTCGACCTTCATGAAGTTCTCCAGAACGTTTGAAAACTCCCTCATGTATGTGAAGTCATAGTTTATCCCAAGCGCAAAGTGATAATCCTCTCCCTTCAGATGGAAGGTCGTTGACTTTATGAATTTTCCGGATTTGTACACCGCTAGATGGTTTATGAAATCACCTTCCAGATATGAGGATTTGTACTTAGCGAGATCGCCGTAAACGTCTTCCGTCGAACCCGCTTTCCTGTTCGTGACGTGCCCGTTGTAAATAACAACTATCGGATGCTTTGGGACGCTCATATCATGAACCAGCGTTTCGCAGTTGCTGCCAAACATCTCTGATATGCCTCTTGCAAGTCTGTCGAGAAACTTCAACGCTTCCTTCTTCTTCATATCCATCGATTCACTCCCTTGCTTAACAGTCAAAACCGGCTGTTGAACATCTGTTAATTTGAGTATACGGAAGCCGGTTTAGAGGATATCATTTTCCATTGATCTGAAGCCTTTCCACCAGAAGACTGGGACCGCCAACGCAATAACTTTTGCGAAGGAACTCCTCGATATATAGATCATTCCCAGCCGCGCTCACCCTGGCAAACAAGTCGGTCAACCTTCCATTGATCGTTAACCCCGTTACGTTGTGGTCGGGCTTACCGTTCTTTATTAAAGTTCCTCTGCAGGGAATAGAGAAGCCGCCCGAACCTATGTTGATCGAGTGAAAGACATCATATGAATGAGTGATGTAAACTCCTTCGCCGATCTCCTCCATCATTTCCTCAAGGGAGTTTTCACCCGGCTCGACATAGAAGATCTTCGGCGTTATTATGATATCTGTCGGGATCGATCCGCTGAGCAGGGCGTACCTACCTGCGTTTCCGCTTGAAGATGAGTCCAGTCCGGCAGCACTCGAGATATTGTGCATCATTCCGACGAGCTTTCCCCTCTCCACCAAGAGCTGTTTTTCGGAGGGAGTTCCTTCACAATCGAATTCGTAATGATATCCGGTCAGCTTATGAGACGGCGAATCGGTAATTGAAAGTGCCGAAGATCCGATCGCTTCTCCCAGTTTTCCAGAGAGTGCCGAAGAACCGTTGTTGTACTTCATTCCGCTGAAAATCTGCCACGCCGTCATCATTATATTCGTTACGACGGTGCTGTCCAGCAATACCGGGTAGACTCCCGATCTGAGCTCCGTCGCATTGTACTGATGCCTCAGACTGGCTGCTATTCTCTCTCTGAACTTATCGAGATTCAGGCTGCCTATATCGGATACACTTTGAAAGAAAGTGGCGTCGTATTGGTCGCCGTCTTTCTCCGCCATCACAGTTGCCCTTACGGAGTAGAGATTCATGAACGATTCAACGTCGAGCCCATTAGAGTTGATCACGTTTCTCGAATGATTGTCCGAGTAGATCTCGATTGTGACGCTGGAAATACTGGTGTCGGCCTCTCTCAAGGTTTTTTCAAGCTTCTCTGCCGTCAGTTTCATTGAGCCCAAGTCGGGTCTTACAGATTCATTGTCGACTCCTGCTGTTCGTTTGACGGTTGACTCGTTGAGTTTGTCCTTCTGCCGACGCTGGACAAAATTCGAGTTGTTGAGACCCCTTAGAAGGACTTCCATCGGTTCTTCTTCCAGATCTTGGGTATATGCGTAGCCCGTCTTCTCGTCGGAAACGCGTATGAAAAGCTCGGTGGTATCGGAAGAACGCGTTTCGATTATCTCTCCATTCGCACACTTGATCACGGTGCTCGCATTGCGTTCGGCATCCACTTCGGCCTCGGAAAACCTTGCGGGAAGAGCCTCCATTATGTTTCGATACTTTTCGAGATAATCCATTCAGATCAGTCCTCCCCACCGACCGGCATGAGCGATATCCTCATCCTAGGCTGAAAACTCGTGACGGGGCACAATCCGGAATCGGCACCACAGAAGCCACCGCTGTCAGTCTTCAGATTGAATCCAACCACGTCGACTTTCTTGATCATGTCAATGCCCCTTCCGTTGAGAACGAAGCCGCTTCTTAGCCTGTGGGATATCTTACCGTTCTTTATCCAGTATCCTTCGCTGACGGCTATGGAAAACTCTCGTCCGCCGGTTCCTCCCCCCAGCCTCTTGACGAAAAGGCCTTCGTCGACAGAGCTGATCATCTCTTCATCATCGTCGCTTCCAGTGGCGAGATATGTGTTGCTCATTCTTGGTACTGGAGCGTATGTGTATCCCTGCCTTCTTCCACTTCCCGTAGATGGGATTCCCAATCTTCTTCCGCAGAGCCTGTCACACAAGTATCCCTTCAGGACCCCATCCTCTATAAGAACATTCTTTCTAGTAGGGAACCCTTCATCATCGATTGCCGCGGAGCCGTATAGACCCGGTATCGTCCCGTCATCGATCAGCGTAACCTTTTCCGAAGCGACGACCTGCCCAACTTTGCCCGCAAAATCGCTCGCGTTTCTTGAGACAGCAGAGGCCTCAAGTTGATGACCGCAGGTTTCATGCCAGAAAGTGCCGCATGGTCCGGCCTCAAAGACTACCGGGACGATACAGGACTTCACCGGAACGGCTCTTAGATCCTCTGCCATATCCTTTATAAATTCTTCGGCAAAGGAGGTGTAGTCGTTATCTATCCGGAAGGCCTCGAATCCCTGCGGGCGTGTAAAGTCTCCCCATTCGTACTTCGAGCGGCCTTCGGCCTCGACCGTGGCCTGAAGTCTCAATCTGCTCGTTATACGCCTGTCTTCGGTTTTAAGTCCTACGCTGTTGTAAATCTCGATTCTTTGATCTGTATCGAAGTAATCGATATTCAGTTGTCTGATAATCTCTCCTGCGCTTCTCGCCGCAAGGCTCGTCTCTCTAAGTATCCTGATCTTTCTTTCATGACCCACCGAGGAGGGAAATATCTCGAAACTATTTGGGTTTTCCGCTTTCTGCATGGAAAAAACAATATCTCCGGTGAATCTCTTGGAACAGGAACTCATGAGCTCCGAGGCTCGCTCTGCACAGTCGATGAGGCCACGGGAGCTAAGATCGTTTGTGTAAACGTAGACGCTTTTTTCACCACAGAGGACGTATATTCCAGCCCCTTTGATACGAACGGTAGTTAGGCCGCTTATGGCGTCTCCAGAGCATTTTATGTTCAACTCATCCTTGTCTTCAATGAAAATCTCTGCGAAATCTCCGCCCTTTGAAAGAGCTTTCGAGATAGCTTTCTTCAGAATATCCTCTTCAAGCACAGTGAACCTCCCAAACCAGAGGTGAGGATAAACACCTTTTCATGCCTCACTTCCGGAATTCTCTATCGCTAAACATTTCAATCCGTCATGCATATAAAAACCGCGTTACCCGTCAACGGTCCACCGTCCAGAAGACCGGTTCTTCGTTGCTCCTTGTTGGAACCAGATCCTGGGTCAAGTCCGGGATGACTGCAGACCAAATCGTTTTTTCACCATATCCGAGGCACTCCCAATTTCATCATTCTGAACGTGGTCCGTTCTTGGTGTGCACACCCCGTCGACGATGGAGCCGTCGCCACCCCTCTCGAGAGGGGATTAAAGAGCTCTTAAAGGCTCTTCGATATCCCAGATCCTTACTTGGCATCTTTGCTTTTCCCTTCTCTATACTCTACTCTCTGAATAAATGCTCTGACCAAGAACGGTTATTCCGAAAACGCCCAATTCCGTCATTCCGACAAAGCTCCTGGTCGGAATCTCAATGCTAGTGCTTCATGACTTCAACCAAGAACAAAGAAAAGATCCTCGCTCTGGAACGAAGAACAGGTT